>JBHLLM010000024.1:0-14855 GCA_048885575.1 Candidatus Hermodarchaeota archaeon | reverse complement strand
ACTATCCCTTAACTTAATTAGGTTAATTATAAACAATCAACATTTAATTCTTAAATAGAGCCAATAATCGTTCAATTTGATAAAGACAGAATTTTAATATTAATGAATACCAATAAAAACTTGAATAAAAAACCCATTTTATTTAGGATGTTGATACCCATTTTTATTATTTCCATAGCTATATTCGGTGGATTTATGATTGTTATTTATATAATCAAATATAGAAAGCTTTCTATTGATGTTTGGAAACCAGGTGCTGCATGGAATCGGGCATTGATCTATTTTTCTTTCTGTAACATATTTATTGCCGCTTCTGGTACACTAGAACAGCTAGTTTCTAAACCATTATTCACAATTGAACAAATTTCAAACATCTATTGGATATTATATACTATTTTTTGCTTTATATTTGTTTTCATAGCATATGTGATTATTTGGCCGCGCAGTACGCTTACATTTGACCGTAAATATTACCTTGGTTCAGAAATTATATTTGGAATAATTTGGGGTTTTAGTACTGGAGGATTCATTCTTTCAGTTTATCATCTTTGGAGCTCAATAGGGCTTCCTCCTTGGGTTGTATATATCGTAAGCTATGTATGCATTGGGGTGTGGCAGTATTTCATACAAGCTTATTTCTGGGATATTTATGTTAGTCCTGAGCATGACACGCCTAGATCGATTTTAATCAAAACTTTTGCTTGTCATTTGCCCAATGTAACAATTAGTTTGGGATTTCTAACAATTTGGGGTAATTACGCTTTATTTATATTTATCTTTATAATAGCACTAGTCTCATCAGCGATTGCGCAAAAATTTCCTGCTCCTTGGGCTAAAGGTAACTTTCACGCTCCTATGGTTAAACCTGGAATCTTTGGTCTATCATATGGTTCAGGATACGAAGAAAAAAAGGAAAGTAAGAACAAATAATAAAGAAAGAATAAAATATTAATCTGTAAATAGAATTTCATCCCATGGTTGGCGGAATAAACCGGCTCTTTGACGTTTCTGATCGAACACATGACCCATCATTCCAATTGAGCGTCCAATTACAAAAAGACCGTTCAGTGTTTCACTTTGGATTACATCCTCAATTTCTTCTTTAGTGAAATCCAAATTTTCAAGTAAATCAAGAAATGTAATACCTATACAACCGTCAACATTCAGTATTAAATTATTTCTTTTTGAAGTAGTAAGTTTTTCCACTTCTAAGGCGTAATCTAAGTGGGGATGTTTTTCAAACTTATTAAATACAAATTCTTCTAGTAATTGGACTCTTACATCAGGATTTTGTACGGACTTTATTCGATGCCCAATTCCAGGGATGTTAATTTGAACCACATTCTTCATATAATCCATAAAGTCCCGCGGATTCATACCTTTCTGCAAAGCTTCTCTAAAGTATTTAGCCGCGTCTGATATCGCTCCTCCAAATCTTGGACCGATAGTCAAAATCCCACTCGCTAAAGCTGACATAAGATCTTTACCTGCACGAGCAGTAATGATTGCGTTATGTGCTCCTGAAACTGCTGGACCATGGTCGGCAGTTAACTTAATTACCATTTCAATAAATTCTTGAGCAAATACAGGCAATTCCCGTTTAAACCATAAAAGTCCAATAACATATCCAATTGAACGATTATCCCTTATGATCTCGTCTAATCCAACTCCTGCAAACATCGGGACATCACCACGATCATCACTGATGGTAACTACTACATCAGTTGGTCTTCTAACTAGTCCTATTCTCACAGCTTCGTTGAAATCAATAGGAACCTGTGGAGGTTCTACTTCTTTAGTGGGTATAATTTTGCCTTCGTGTACAAGTTTTTCATAAGTTCGTTTAATTAATTTATCAAAATCCTCATAAGATTGAGGAACAAGTGCTCCTGCATCCTTAAGAGCCTGATTTTTAGCTTCTGCAGTTTCTTTTGATGTTCCAGCCATTGCACCAGCATGTCCAAATTGTAAACCTTTTGGTAGAATCTTAGCTGCTGTACCAGTAACCCATATAACTAATGGTTTAGTAATTTTACCACTTTTTAAAGCTTCGACAATTTCGTATTCTTCTGTTCCTCCAATTTCTCCTAAACAGACTAGCATTTTTATTTTTTGATTTACTTCATAACGCAGAAGATGATCAATTAATCTTGAACCAGGATAACGATCTCCTCCAATAGCAATCGATTCATAAATTCCATCTGTGGTTTGTGCTATCATAAAATTCATTTCATTACTTAAGCCACCTGATTTAGATACAAAACCTACTGAACCAGGACGGTATAATTTTGAAAGGATAATGTTTTCAAGAGTTCCAGCAGTATTAGCAACTTTAAAAGCCCCAGCTTTTATACCACCCACAGTTGCAGGACCGATAATGATTTTATTTTTGTCATCAGCAATTTTAATTAAATGTCTACTTTGTCTTTCAGGAACACCTTCCGCAATAATAACAACCACGCGGATTGTATCCGCTTCAAGAGCTTCTTTACTTGTATCATAAGCAGATCGAAATGAGGCAAAATTTATCATAACATCAGCACTTGGATGTTTTTTAAGAGCCATTTCTAAAGTTTTATAAACTGGGATAACTATTTCTTTACTTCCCCAAAAAACTTTATGATATGCTATTGCTGCTTCTTGAGTTGGTCTAATCATCGCAGCAACAGAAGGTTTTTTGCGTCTGCAAATATAATCAAAATCCAGCATTCTTTGAACTGGGTTTGCTTGAAATCCATAAATTATCGCCTGTGTATCAGAATTGAATAACTCATAACTTTCCATTCATTTTTCACTCCTTATTTTTTCAATCATTCTCGCAACAGGACGCGTCATACTACTATAACGATCATATATTTCAATAGGAATCCCTGTTTCTTCCCCAACTTGTTTCATCAATTCTAAACCCTGTTTCTCGTTAGGACCACCCCTACGCACTAATATTTTAACATTGGCCTTCTTTAATTTATCAACTGATTTTTTAATTGCGCTAACAATACCTGTAAAGGTAGCTTTAACATCAGTAAAATTTGCAATTCCTCCCCCGATAATAAGAAATTTCTCTTTTGCTTTTAGATTGGGTGTTTCCGTAATGAGATCTATCAATGTCTGAGCATAGATTTCTGTATGTGCTTGGCTGGGATTTCCACTATATTCCCCATAATTACCCAATTCTTCTGAGAAACCAAGATCAGCAATAGTATCCGTATATATAACTGATGCCCCTCCTCCTGCAACCATCGTCCATACACTTCCTTGTCGATTTAATATAGTGAGCTTAAGAGAAGCACCAGTTTTTTCGTCGAGTTCTTTTATTTTTAATTCTTCTGGGCTCATCTCTTGACCGAATCCTGCTGGAAATTCAATAGGGTTGTCAGGATTCCCCCAAGTATTGGTATGAAGAAACATAGCAGTATCATCTAATCTAGCTTTAACATCTAAAGGTACAACTTTATTATCTTCTGTGATTGCGAAAGGATTGATTTCGAGAAAAGCAAAATCTTGATTAACAAACACTTGATAAAGTCCCTTAATAAACGGAATTAATATATTTTTATAGTCTCCTAAATCTGGCATTTTCCCTTCTAAATCAAACGAAGTAATATCTGTTCCTATAGGGATGGGTATGTGAATAACTTTATCCCAATTTTCTTCAACAAAGATACCACCTTCGAAACTGAAGTGGATGACATCACCATCTCTTTCAGTTGTAAAAGAAACATAATATTCTTTATCATGGGGGATAAATGGTTCAACGAGTAAGCGTTTCAATACACCCCTTACATTTCCAATTTCGCAAACTTTGTCTAAATTACTATAGCAGAAGTCTTTCATTTCATTACAATTTGCATCTAATAGGAGTAGATTTGCTTTTCCACGTTTTCCAAAAAGCTGGTCAGGTTTTACGACCACTTTTTCTGTGTTTACCCATGGATTATCTGCTATTGCTTTTTCTAAATCAGTTTCGCAATCAATAACTACTAATTTGTTATGATAATTAAAAGTGGGATAGTATTTTGGTAATTCACTTGCTATGAGCTTTTTCGCGTCGTATTCATAAATACTTTTTTGAGCCAATTTTCTTTCCATCCTATGTTTTATTTTAAATGTTATGTCAAAGATTTATAATAAGGTTAAACTCAACTTTAATAAAAATTTTACCTACATGATTAATATGGGATTCTTTTCCTATTTATTCAACTATTTAATTAAAAATCTCAAGGGTCAGTATGATCGGAATTAAGAGGGATTTGATTTTAGAATATAGAACACTAATTTTATATATATAGCCTCATACAAAACTTTATTCTTTAGGTTTTAGAATATTTTTTGATCCTTTTCCAGAGGACTCCATTCTAAATGGTTTAGAAGGTTTTGAATTATCTATCGGTGTATTACACACCCAACATGCATTTTCAGAATTACTTAATGCTCGAGCGCATTTTTCGTGGTAAGTAGTCTCGCATTTAGGACATAAAAAAATATCAAATCCACTAACTTTACCTTTACATATCATGCATATTCTTTGCTCTCGATAATATGTAACCTCTTCTTCAGTTATTTGAGCAGGTCTTTTAGCAATTCTAAAGATTGAATCCTCGATCGAAATTTCCTTTTCAGTTGGTTGGATTTTGACTTTAACTTGTTCCTCTCTTAAACCAAGATAATAAAACCAAAAAATGACCACGAAACCAGCTCGGGTGAAAAATAAAATAAAACCCTGGGCACCGAATCCTTCTAATATCGAAAAAAAAACAGATAAAAAATTCCCAACTGATAAAAACAAAAACTTCTTCCTTATAACTTCTTTAGCTTTTATACTTTTAACTAAATACCCTAAGCAAATAAAAGTAATAGAGAAAAGCATATATACATTCGCTAGTTGAGATATAGGGGAACCTAAAATCAAATCTTCATCAACTAAATCAGAAGCTGGTACAGCAGGTATATATATTGACAATGAAATTAATGGCTCTAAGAAAAGAAAAATTTCCCAGACTATTGCCAGAATAATAACAAAACTGATAATATACCATTTAAATCGCGGGGTAATAATTGAAGCAGCGACATAAGAATAGAAGATCGAGCTCAAAGGAACCCACACATAACTCATAACAGCTTGTACTTCGTAAGGTATTGCTATACCGTATACATTATCAAAATTTTGACCTAGAATTAAAAGAGATAAAGATTCCCAAAAATTCCCCCAGTACCAAAGACCATTAAAAAAAATCGCCAAACCCATATAGAAAAGGAGACGAGTTTTTGTTTTTCTGGCTATATATATGTAATATAATCCAAATGCACAGCCGAATAATAATATAGCCATTATTGAAATAACATTAAGCCAACCCACATCTGATAACATTTTAGGTCTCGCAATAAAGAATTTATTAATGTAAATATTCCTTTTATTGCTTAAAAAGATTTTCGATAATGAAATTTATGGGTTAGTTTCATCGAGATTTTCCAAAGGTATCCATCCAATTTTTCCAATATCATTTTCAATCAACGCCCATCCACTTTCTATTTCTAATATCTTGACAAATTCTCCCTCTGATGCTGAGATCTCAAACGCATCATAAGCGCGTATGAACTTAAACTCTTCAGAAGAATTCTTTATTTGAGTAACGAAAGCCTTGGGAACCCAACCGTAAATTCCATTATTATTTTTACAATAAAGCCATCCTTCCCATTGAGTTGGTTTTTCTTTACCAATGACAATATCACCTTTTTTAGCTTGAAAAGGAATCAAAACCTCTGAATGATGTGATCTAATCACTTTTACTTTATTTTTCATTGTTATTTTCTTTTTTTATTAATAATTATTGCTTTATAATCCTTTAAATTTGCATACAATATATCTAATTTTGGTTTAAATAATATCTTTAATCAAGTTTGGAACATCCCATGGTGATTCCGCTATTAAAACACCAGCAGCTTTTAAGGCTTGAATTTTTCCTCTTGCGGTTCCAAAATCTCCCGAAATAATCGCTCCAGCATGACCCATCCTTTTTCCTTCTGGGGCGCTTTTCCCAGCAATATAAGCAATAATTGGTTTTGAATCGTTTTTCTTAATGAATTCCGCAGTTTTTTCTTCTTCATCGCCTCCAATTTCTCCTATAAGGACAATAATCTTTGTAGTTGGATCATCTAAATAATAAGCTACAGCTTCTTTCATAGTAGTACCTCTCACAGGATCCCCCCCTATACCTATATACGCTGAAACTCCAATCTCACTATTTCCTATCGCCTTTGTTATTTCGTAAGATAAGGTCCCACTCTTTGAGATAACTGCGACCTCACCATAATGGCACATATCTCCTGGCATTATACCTAATTTAACCTTATCGGGGATCAACATGCCAGGAGAATTCGGACCGATTAAATGCACTCCTTTTTCACCAACTTTCTCCACAAGCCTAATCATATCAAACACCGGCACATTTTCAGTTATTATACATGTCATATTGATTCCTGCGTTTAAACTTTCCATAGTTGCGCCAAACGCGAATCTTGCTGGAACAAATATAATACTTGTATCTGCACCCGTTACTTGGATTGCTTCTTTTATTTTGTTAAAAACGGGTACCCCATATACTTCCTGACCTTCTTTTCCTGGGGTTACTCCAGCAACAATTTTAGTTCCATAATTGAGCATTAATTGAGTGTGAAACATCCCTTGCCTTCCTGTAATACCTTGAACGATGACTCTTGAGTTCTCACTTATAAACATTTAATGCACTCAAAACCTCTTTTATTTTTTTAACAGCGTTCATAATGTCTTGAAATACAATAAGGTTCGCTTCTTTGAGTAGGGCAATTCCCTCCTTTTCGTTAGTTCCTATTAATCTTATTATCATTGGTGGAGCTTTTGAAAAATCGTTTAATGCTTGAATTATAGCTTGAGCAACGATATCACAACGAGTTATACCACCAAAAATATTTACCAAAACTGCTTTCGGTTTCAATTTAAAAATTAATTCCAGAGCTTTATATACTCTTTCTTTACTTGCTCCACCGCCAACATCCAGGAAATTTGCTGGCTTTAAATCTAGTTCAGATAATACATCTATTAATGCCATGGTGAGCCCTGCTCCATTTGCTAAAATCCCTATATCTCCTGAAAGTTCAACAAACGAAAAACCAGCATCTTTAGCTTGTTTTTCTAATTTGCTTAGCTTTCTTTCTTGTAGAGTATGAACGATTGGCTGACGAAATGCAGCATCATCATCTAGAATCATTTTTCCATCTACTGCATATAATCCTGTAGGTGTCATTACAAGAGGATTTATCTCTACAAGTTGAGCTTCTAATTTCAATGAGATTTCCCATAATTTCAGAAAGATATCAATCACAGATTGCAATAACTTGCCTGTAAACCCGAGCTGAGTTGCTACATTTCTAGCGATATTCTCTGTTAATCCTTTTGAATACGAAAAATTAAGTTTGATTACTGCATCTGGGTCTTTCTTTGATATTTCTTCTATATCTATCCCTCCCTCCTTACTTGCGATAAGGTAGAACTGCCTTCCTGAAGCGTCTAGAGCGATAGAACAATAATATTCTTGATCGATTTGGGCAATTTCTTCGATAATAATCGCTTCCACAGTAAATCCCGCTACATTTTTACTGAAAAATTCTTTACACAAGGAAACTGCCTCCTCTTGATTTTGTGCGATCTTTATTAATCCTTCTTTCTTTCTACTTCCAATAGCGATTTGTGATTTAACTATTGCTGGGAACGAAAATCTTTTAACTTTTTCTTCAATATCTTCGCTTTTAAGAATTAACATATTCTTTACTAATGGAATACCAAACTTACTAAAGATCTCCTTACTCTCGTATTCGAGCAACCTTATGATAAAAGCCTCATTTAATGAAAATTTGGGGGAATTTAATATAAAAGTTGATTAAAATTAGATTTGAATAAAAAATCTCTTAAATGTTAATAAAACTTCTTCTAATAATCTATAATTTGAATTAGTACATTATTTTTTGTTTTTTGAGAATACTTTAATAAGTAATAGAACAAATAACAATACATTAAGAAAGAACTCTGGAACAAAACATGAAAACCTTAAATGATAATACAGATCAGACTCTGCCCGGAGAACCAAGTCTAATAAAGACATTAATGTTTTCAACTGGATATTTTTTGAATACTTTTTTAATGATCGCCTTTAATAACTATGTCTGGACATTCTATGAAGGCGAGCTTGGTTTAATCAGTATCTTATCTTTATGGCCAATATATATGGCAATCGCTAATACCCTGTACACAATATGGGGTGTGCTGATTAACCCCGTAGTGGGATATCTTACAGATAAACCCTTCAAATGGACTAAAAAAAGAGGATTTCATACACCTTGGATCGTTATCGGAGGGATTCCTGCAATTATCCTATTTTTTTTATTATTTACACCACCCAAAGTATCAGGGATTGAAAGTGTATTTCCAATTCTAATATATTATATAATTTTCGTGTTTTTATACGATATATCGTATTCTCTTCTTCAATCTCATTCTTTTGGGGCTTTTGCGGCACATTTTCGAGGAGATAAAGCACGTAGAAAAGGAGGAATCATAACCCAAATTTTTACATTTATAGCAAATTTTTTAGCAATTACAATCTGGTCTCAAATAATTGTTCCCGGGAACCCAATATCGTTCACAATCGCTGCTTTCATCAGCATTATCATTCTCTCATGCTCGTTTGCGGTCTTTATACCTGGATCCAAGGAAGATAGTATTATAAAAGATAGGTTTAGCGTAGGACATCACAATATAGAGAAAATGTCCTTTTTAAAAACTATGAAAATGGGAATAAAACAAAAAAATTTTATGTTGGCGGTATTCTCTTATCTTACATTCATGATTTCGTTTGGTCTTATGAGCATGAATACAGTTAACTTTGTTGATGATGTTCTGCGCGAGGGACAATACATAAGAAGTATCGGGTCAATCTTAATGCTTGTATCTTCATTTGTAACAATGCCAATTTGGGCTCAATTAGCTAAAAAAATAGGACATTCGAATACATATGCAATAGGTTTGGCGTCTTATGGAGTAAGTTTATTATTAAACCTCTTTATTGTGAACGCTTTTCAGTTCTATATAACAAATGTCCTAAACGGAATATCAGGATCCTTGTTTTTAATTATGTTATCACCTGTTTTTGCTGACTGTTACGATGAAATTGCTGTAAAAACAAAAAAACATTACCAGACTACTTTGAATGGAATCAGGAATGTTTTTATTCGCATTTCTGTCATGGTTCAGAGTTTTATAATCGCAATTATTCACGCACTCACATTTTATGATCCAATAGAAGTGTCTCATCAGTTTAATGCCTTATTAGGTCTTCGGATAATCCAAGGATTAATTCCTTTCATTGTGTGCATTTTGGGCGCGTTAATCTTTTATAAATGGTATGATTTAAAGGGCACCAAAAAACAAGAAGTTACTCGAGGATTGCATGAATTAGGTTTATAAAGATTACCCAATGTGTATTAAAGAAAATATGCAAATCGAAAAAATCATAAATGACAGGCTTCTTAAAAATTATTAGATAACCGAATTAATGAAATTAAAAACTAAAAATAGAATAACATATATAATACCCGTAATGAGAAGGGTATGATTGTATGTTCTATATTTTTCATTATCAACGCAAACTCGTTTTGTTAACACATTATTTACGCGAATTTTATAGTTTTTTGTTCTACGCCATTCCATTTTACCTACCACGAGTTTTTCTGGATGTCCCTCTAAAGGTCCTATTTCGCACTTCATGATTATCCCTGAAATATGTTTTTTTTTCCTAATAATATTAGCCCCTGAAGTAAAATTTCCTGCTGAAAACACCGCTAGTTTATAATATTTAAGATCTTCTCCATTATCATCTAAGATAAAATCTGGAATCTTCTGTATGGGTTGAAGCACATGAGGGTGGTGAGCAAATATTAAATCCCATTTTTGTGGAGAAAAAACAATCCTATTAAATTTGGTTCTTATATATCCTTGTAATCTTGAATAATCATCAGTCAAGTCTTTACCCGTTAATAATGTTTTTGCATCTAAATAGAGTCTTCCTCTTACATATTTTTCGTTTTCATAACCATTATGGGGAAAGAGGATGTTATATTTATTCGTATCAAGGAGATTAGAAATGTGCCTGAGATTTTCATATTTTGGGGTATAGTCCCATCTTTTTTGATTGCTCCATTCTGTAGCACAATATATATTTATATCATTATTTTCGTTATGAATAAAAGATACATCTTCTCGTCCAAATACATTAAATTTTGATCTCCTTTGTATTTTTTGTATAGAATGGTTAAATAGTAAATTACCAAAGTCTTCGCCATGATTATTACTTAAACACAATAACCATTTTGTATCACCACTTAACAAGCTTTCTAATTGAGCAAGTATCTTTCCGGGATGTGCTTGTTTTGTAATTGGGCAGGATTTGTAAGTAATTACTCCTTCTAGATTACCAATTATTAAATCAACATCTTTAAAGAAGCATTTAATGTCAGGATGAAATTCAAGATTAAATTTTTTCATCATCATTATGTCTCCAACAAATCCTAATCTATAACATGTTTTAGTAGTTGCATTAATAGTATGTGTATAAGACTCTGTTTCACGCTTGAAAAGAAGTAGTCTTGGTGAAAATATCAAACCTTCTTCAATTCTGTATATCCATCCCCTTATAAGTTCTCTCCCAACACTTAGAAAAAATATTATGGTTAGAATAATAAGGAGATAATTCACATATTCAATGAAAACAAATTTATAAATACGGAATATTATGATTAGAAGAATGAGAACAGCTGCAAATCCCGGTAACGCCAGATGTTTGCAAAAATAATATAATGTCTCATCTATCTCATAAGGAGTACACGCCCATTTTTTTGCCTTTATATCAATATTAAAACAACCATATAGTCCGGGGTGTAGTCTATAATAAGTATCTAATGGAATGCCATATGAAGTTTGAAGGATCATGATATCCAAAGCAGGTAAATTTTTAACTTTTTATAAGATTGAATCAAGATATCTCAAGAATAGGATAAGAATTATTATACCAACACCAATAAGTAATGACCATAAGTAATGTGTATAAGTCCGGTATCTTCTATCATAAAATTCGACTGTTTTCCACTTCCTATCACCTTCAGTATGCCTTTTATTAACCGTATTTGTCCATTCAACTTTTCCAATAGCTAACTGATTTGGATGCCCTACTAAAGGACCAATATCGCATTTCATCACATAACCGTATATATGTTTTTTCCTACGAATAATCCATGCTCCTGAAGTAAAATTTCCTCCTGAGAAAGCAACTAATTTATGAAATAATATATCATTACCTTCTTGATCCTGTATTCGCTCTCCGTTTGCGAGCGTTAAATAATCATCAATTCTCATTATAGGTTGTGGTGTGTGAGAGTGATGTCCAAAAATTAAATCCCACTTTCTAAGAGGATCGGGTAGAATTAGCTTATCAAGATGGTGTCGGATGAAATTTTGATATGAAGTGTATGCTTGTTGCTCACCAGTAAGGAGTGCTGTAGCATCTAATTGGATTCTCTGCCTTACATATCTTTCGTTTTCATAGCCCCAATGAGGAAAAAGAACATTAAAGCGATTAACTCCATTAAGAGTAGTGTTATTATGGTATGTCCATAATTCAGTATTTCTATATCTTGATGTACAAATCCAAGTATTTTGATTGCTCCATTCCGTACCAGATGCAATATTTATAGGTTGACCTTGAAATAAAACATTTGGGACATCATTACGACCGAAAACATTAAATCTGGGATTAGTTTGGATTTCAATTAATGATGTATGGAAGGCTTGATTTCCATAATCAATACTGTGGTTATTACTTAAACATAATAACCAATTAATATTAGGACTCAGCAAGTCTTCTAATTGCCTAAGAATATCAGGTATATGTCTTTGTTGGGAACAATGGTAATCATCATTAATCATTATTCCTTCCAGATTACCAATGATTACTTCAACGTCATTGAAAAAATTTTTTATTGCAGGATCAAATATAAGATCGTACTTTCTCATCATCATAATGTCTCCTACAAAACCGATTTTAAAACTTTCATCCACTACTATGTTATTCAAAATAGTTCCCGAAGGGATTAAGCGATTGCTTGGAATCCTGTTTATTGTTGCTCTTGTTGATTCTCTCGCCATGATTAAGATAAAAACGCTTGCGATAGGCGTTAAAATTATATTGGCTATTTCAAATATTGGATTTTCAAAAGTTGGGAGTATAACCAAGAAAATAATGAGTATGCTAACTAAACCTGGTAAAACCAGCATCTTTATAATCCAATATATTGTTTCTTGAAGATCATAAGGGCTACCCCAGCAGTTAAAATTCGTTGAATTATTACAAGGAGCAACTGGGGCTGGATGAGGTCCAGGAGGAGTGGTGGTTCCATAATAATTATCTAAAACTACACCACCTTCATTTTCTAATACCATATTTTCATCACATCATTAAAGTTAAGGTATTTAAAATTGGATAGATATTATTTCTCCTAGATTGTTTATATATCTTACTTTTTTGTAAAATCTTATTCAATCTCACTATCTTTCAAAATTTGGAGAAAATTGGGTGCGAAATAAATAATTAAAAAAACCGAACCCTGTTGTATTGTTAAATATTAAATTCTGAACGTAGTTCTAATAAAAGCACATACAGCTCCTACTTTTATTGAAGCTAGGCAAGTGAAGATGATGGCGATTGATGACGCTAACGATCCTTACGATCAAGTTAAGCGTTAGGAATTATATATAGAAATCCTTCAAGGAGTCCTTATAACGAAAATCTTTGAATTTATAATGAGGATACACATCCTTCATATCAGAGAGATTTGGATAAAAAGAGATTTAACCAATTGCTTGAAAATTACCGATAATTTATTTTAATATTTACCTTCTTTGGCAAGTCTTTTAGTAACTGGTGTACATCCTAACAAATCCTTGAATTTTCGCATAAATTCCATATCGATTTCCTCTCCTGCATCCTTCCAACTTAGTTTTAATAATTCTTTTGCCTTATCAGGAGCTTCTGAAATGATATCGTTTGTTAAATCAGGGTCTTGATTGACATCAAACAGACTTCCTCCTTCGATATCCCATACATACCCATTATACCAATAATCTCCGTCGTAAACTGCTACCGAGCCGCCCCAAGCTATCGTAACATGATTGTAATATGTCAATTCTTTATCTTGAACCAATTTCAATAAGTTTTTACCTTCCATATTATTTGTAGAAATACCGCAGACTTCGCATATAGTGGTAGCGATGTCATGATGATAACAAAACTTATCGCAAATTGTACCACTTCCTTCACCCTCTGGAAATCGAATCATAGCTACTAGATCAGCTACTTCGCGTCGAAGAGGGTTGGCAGCTTTTGCGATAAGCCCGTGTTCTCCCAACATATGACCATGATCAGAAACCACTACAATAATGGAATTATCCCAAATACCAATCCGCTTTATATATTCTATGAAATATCCAAACCATGTGTCTACAAGCGACACTTCAGCGGCATATCGTGTCCTTAAATTTTTGAGCTCTTTTTCGGTAATCATGCTTGCTGGCCCATAAAGAGAATGTGAGATTTTTCGACATCCTTTTTCCCAATCAAGATCTTTCTCATACAACCGAATGTAATGAAGTGGTGGATACCACGGTTCGTGAGGATCGAATGATTCCACCGTTATAAACCCTTTTCCGTTTATCAGTGTATCGTAATTCATGTCTAGCCATTCCCCCGCTGCGCGAAATACTTGGGCAGTAAAAGTATCTGCTTCAGAGCGCCACCAGCGAGTATTTTGAAGGAATCGAAGCATCATGTGTTGCGCAAATAATGTACCTGCTGTTGCTCCATCTCCTTTGGAAGTGAGGTATTCCTCGAGAACATTGTTGGAAACCCGTGGTCCTGATAGAAATGCATCTTCTTCTTGTCCACGAATCCATTTCCACTGATCAAATCCACGATGAAAATTGTATCCCGGTTTAGATTGATGATAAACATCAGAAAACAGAGCTGATACATATTTTTGACGTTTAAATCGCTCTGACAAAGTATCTTGAGAATCTGAAATAGAACTCCAACCTGGAGCACCAAGAGCGTCAGCAATAAAATCTCCCCTTCCAGTTTTCGTCTTTCCGAGCTTATCGTCAGTAAAAGGAAATACTCGTTTTCCAGTATAGATTGCTTTTCGTGCTGGGAGTGTAGGTAATGATTCTGGATACATTTTAGTGAATTTCACTGACTCTTTAGCAAACGCGTCCAAATGAGGCGTCTTTATCCATGTGTTACCATACGCTCCTACATGATCTTGTCTCAATGTGTCGATAACAATTAAGATCGCATTTACCATAATAAATCCCCAATATTGTTTCATAAAATAATGTATATTAATTATAGATTACCAGTTAACAGTGACTAAGATATATGAAATTTCAATTCTAAATTGACATCAAGCTTTTTATGAGTTGTAAATAACAATTCAATGGCAATAATACTATCCAGTCTAATTGGTTTTACATTTGGTTTGGGAATGGCATCAACCATTCCACTCATGGGAGATGTATTCGATGAGTTTGCCAAAGTCCATCGTAAACGCTCAGAAGGAATAGGTTACGGATTTTTGAGCATGTTTGGAGGGTTAACAATTATGCTCGGCAGCTTTATTATATTATTCGTTAAAGGTCTAACAGGTTTTATCGAAGGATGAGGCTCCCAACCACCTACAGCAATAATGGGAATAAGAATGTATACTTCGATAATTCCAGG
>JBHLLM010000023.1:0-14901 GCA_048885575.1 Candidatus Hermodarchaeota archaeon | reverse complement strand
CGATCTGCTATATTTTCAAGGCTAATTATAACAAACTTAGCACCAAAATACAACCCAAAAAATCCTAATATTAGAAATAGAATTGAAACTAAAAGCATGCCTAGTTATTTAAAAAAGTATTGTATATAAACTTTAATTGTTATTGAAAAGGTAATTTCGCTGATAAAATAAAAGAGGTTTGATAAAGCATTTATTAAGAGATATATTAAATTTTATTTCTTTTTTCTTTTCTATTTTTAATAAATTTCCAAAGGGCGAAGAATTTTGGAATATTGTTCGGTTATTTCACGAAAATTTCATTTAAATCTGCGAAGTAAAAAAAATCAGTATCACATTGGCAAACAAATAGCTTTATTAAGAAAGCACGATTTGGTTAATGCTGAATTTAAAAAGAACCACCCATTAGTTAATATTATTAATATGTTTTTATTGAGATGGTAATTGAAAGACATGTCAAAAGAATCCCCGAAACCCGAATCGAATAATATTATGGAACAAATCCTTAAGATGTCAAAAGGTAAAACAGTAGATGTAGTAATCGACCATGTTTTAAATGGAGTCACCCCTGAAATGATAGATTGGTGGTGGGATAATATAGACACTACCGAGCGCTATAAATTATGGCACCCGAAAGACCATCAAATGTTTCAGTGGGAAGTTTCCCCTAAAAAAGGTCATGTGGGGGCCATCCATAAGGTAGATGAAAATATTGGACCCTCCACCACATTAAGAATCCGATGGGAAGATCCGAGTACCTCCCCAATATCAATTGAGTTTGATCACTCATTAGTAATGAGCGTACTTGATCAAAATGACAATCCAACAAGCTGGGCTTTACACGAATATGAATCGATTGAAAATGGAACAAGATTACGCA
Organism: Candidatus Hermodarchaeota archaeon; assembly: GCA_048885575.1. GTDB lineage: Archaea > Asgardarchaeota > Lokiarchaeia > Sigyniarchaeales > SOKP01 > SOKP01. Next base: position 14,024 of record JBHLLM010000023.1, on the reverse strand, counting down.
CGACATTTCGATTACCTGCTCGAGTTCCAACACAGTTTATTGAAGCGCTACGTAAGCATAACAAAGAAGAGATGGCTGAATTTGTCAATTTTTTACCAAGACTATTCGAAGAAAACAAAAACTCAACTTAAACTCATTCGAGAAAATATTTAATTCTAAAATGTTAGAGGGTTCGCAAAACTCTTGAATTAGCTCGAAATCTTATAATTCAAAGTTATAGTAATTTAACAGAATAATAATGAATGAATAATAATGGAAAATTCAGTTATTAGAGAAACGAAATATAAAAGATTTGAAATTATAAAAGATAATCGGGAGGTATTAGCTTTAAAATTAAATTATAAAGAGAATTTAATTTGGTTTATAGTGATTATTGCCATTTTTTTAATTGCTTATTTTCTATCCCTTTTCTTTATAGAAACATACATATTTATTCAAGAAATCAAAAGTTTGAAGATATTTGCTTATTTGTTAATTTCTGTCATATTTCTTTCATTCATAATCATTTGTTTATTTTTTTTGATTAGAGGATTGTTTTTTAAAAGGATTTTAAAAATTGACAAAATTTCAAATACAGTTCAAATTGAAACTCATTTTGGAATCTTTGTTAAGAAGAAATTGATACCTTTTACTATGATATCTAATATATATATTAAAAAGAATACAACTGAATCTTCATATGGATTAAAACTTTCCAACTTTTCTTTAGTTTTTAATCTTTCTAATGGAATTGTATTCAAACTCATTACATCCTTAAGCATATCTGAGTTAACCACAATTAAAAAATTGATACTAAATAATATGACACTCTAAATCTTTATTAAAAAAAATATAAAAAATGGGGTATTTTTTAGGATTTACGCTCGTTTACCAACCGCCAGACGCAATGAAAGCATATATCACTGCTATTACGATTATCGCGATTACTATAACGATAACAATGAGCAAAGCACCGAGAATGAGTAATGGAATGCCGAATCCTAGTTATTTATGTTATAAAAGAATATCAATCATTTGAAATATAAAAGTTATCAAGAATATTAATAGTAAAATTAGTAAAGATAGAAGTAAACCCACTTTTTTGGTGGTAAAACTCTAACGCAATCTTTTCCAATCTTCGAATTTCTCTATGCTTTCGTTTTAATCTGTAGAATTAAGGTTTGCATTCTTTTAAATGAATATGATACAAAAAAATAAATTAGTGAAAAGTTTATTTATACATAAATATAAAGCTTTAACTAGGAATTAAAAATAAATAATTTTGGGATCTTTCATGTCAGACCAAGCAAGTTATAACTCAGCATTTCAAGAAATCAAGGAAATTTTTACATTCCTTACAGAAGGCCAACCTACACCAGATGATGAAATTGAAGCTAAAGATAAGCTAATTTATCAATTTAACAGATTGAAAAGTGCTAGTAATTATTCTGAAGAAATAAAGTTTATTGAAACCATTTTAAAGAAACTGGATGAATGGGATACTCTCGATCTTTGGTTTTCAGAAACAAGTCTACCGGATGATATTATGAATATTTTGAATATACCTGAAATCACCGATACTCCTAAAGAAGAAAAAATTAACAACATTCAAAAAACAGTCACTGAACAGAGGAACGGAGATTCTGAAATCGATCTGACAGATATTTTTAATAAAGTTTCAGAACAGTTTAAAGGAGAAATTGACTCTTTAAAAGGAACTATAGATACTCTTAAGAAAGAGCTGGAGAAGAAGGACGAATCTATTAAACTCCCAAAGCGTAAACGGGAAGTATATAAAATCACTCCTAATCCAAACGCAAAATTAGCGCCACCTGTGATTAAAATACCGGCTATAAAAACATTTGTCAAACCCCCTATGGTTAAACAACAATCAGTCCCAAAAACCCCTACTAAGCCTGTTGAACAAAATAATGACAATTTCAAACAGCGACTAACTCCAATTCCTGTGGAGCAGGAATCTATCGATGATCAGAAATTAACTCCTATTCCTAAAAAAAGTCCTAACATTGAAACCGTAGTTATCGAAGAATCAAACGATAGGCCTCTAATAACAGAAAGAAGGAAGATCACATCAGCTGTACCCAAAAAACCAAAGGAAACACCCGCTTCAGTTTTATCAGAAGCTAAACCTTTTTTGATAGATATACCCAAAATCTCTGCAGTGAAAATTGAAGAAATCGAGAGTGAATCAATAGTATCTAGTGGATCTGACCTTTTTAATGTGTTTTCTTCTGTGGGGACTAAAACACCAGAAAAACCACAAGAAATCACTGGATTAACTGAAAAACCACCCAAGGTAGAAGAAAAGAAAAAGGATGAGAAGAAGAAAAAAAAAAGTAAGGATCTCAAAGAACCTACCGTAATGCCGTTTATAAATTTCAATGAAAGCAGTGAAAGAACTGAACCTGATTTAGAAGCTCCAAAATTGGAGAATCTTGCTGAGGATAAAGATGCACTTTATCAGGAACTGATCGCTCTTGAAGGAAGACGATATTCCTTAGAAAGGACTTTTAAAGATGTTGAAAAAAGTTATAATAAAGGTTCAATTTCAGAAGCTGATTTTAAACGTCAAAATAATATCCTTAAAAAGCAATTAACCGAAATAACATCGCGAATTAATAACATCAGAAGGATTATATCCAGTCTTTAATATAATTTAGTAATTATTTCTTCTTACATCAAAGAATGGAGGCATATTTAGCTTATGCTCAGCTGTACTCATCATCTCTTTTACTCTTACAATATGTTTTTCGTTTAATCCTTTAAAATTTAAGTTATAATCAATTCTATACAAAATTTCATCGATCATATCGTAAGACAAACCAATTTCACCTTCATCTGTTTGACCGGGCCAAAGACCCGCACTTGGAGCTTTTGTTATAATTTCCTTAGGAATTTTTAAAACACCTGCGATTTTTCTTACTTCTTGTTTATACAAAGACGCTATAGGTTCAAAGTCGGATGCCCCATCCCCATATTTAGTGAAATATCCAATCGCTAATTCAGCTCGATTACTTGTTCCCGCAATCAAACTATTTCCCTTGGATTGACCAATAAAATATAATGCCATCATGCGTAAGCGGGGTTTGAGATTAGCCGATGCTAAGTCATCTTTTCTTGGTATGGAACTAGTTATATCTAAGAATTTCTCGTAAACAGCTGTTAGATCTAATACCTCAAAGTCAATTCCTAGGTGGTTAGCAATTAATTTAGCATCTTCGAGATCTTGAGCTACTGAATTACAAGGTAATCCCAATCCAACTAAATTCTCCTTTCCCACGGCTTTTGTGCAGAGTGCAGCAGTCACAGCACTATCAATTCCACCACTTAATCCCACTACAATCCTATTAGCTTTAGCAGAATTAACATAATTTTTAATCCATTGTGGAATGTCAATTACTAATTTTTCGTAATTGAGTTCTCGCATAATATCTTTTAATCTTTTTTTTTTTAAAAATTCATTTAAAAAGCCACTAAAAAGCTAAAATTCAAATAAGAATTATTAGATTATACATTTAAAAAAAACTCTTAATTATCAATTATTATTATATTTTTTTAGAGTCAAAATTGATTTAATATGAGTGACTTCAAAGCTATCGTTGATTCTTCTTTTGATAATGGGATTCCGTTTTGGATTTACACTAGCGATTACATTTTTGGGATGATTCCTGTAGATGCGAGTGGAACTCGTTGGAAAGAAGTTTCATATACTTTTGAAGAACCAGATAATCCGCTTTTTGTTACCGAGAGAACTGCGGATTTATCCTTTCAATTTCTTCTAGAAGAAGTTGAAAGGGGAGTATCTTTTTATGTTGATGATCTCAAAATTCCACTGATTAAAGAATTCGCAAAAACTCTTGAAGGAAAGTCTGGTCCTGAAAAAATTAACGCTGTTATTGCTGAATTAATCAACAATTCGTCCAAATATTCATCAAAATTACCCATAATTAAAAATAAAGACGAACTCGGAACTCTAATAAGTAAAGTATAGTGATTTTAGTAATATGATTATTCTATTTATTTTAAATATATAAATTCTTTCTCTGAGGATGCTTTTTAGTGAACTCTTCATCAATTCTTTTAACCATTTGTTGACCTAAATTCGAATCTCGTTCCCCAATTATTTTTTTCAGATAATCTCCATGCTGTTGAGAATATTTTTCTATTCCTGAAGCAACAATATTTTGATCTTTTTTTATTGGAACAATCATACCAAACAATCGAAGCATTTCATCAGGTGATAAAGCTTTTCCTTTCCCCGAGAGTTCATCTATGTCTCTGTCTATATTTCGAACAATTGTACCCATACTTAATGATGAATATGGATTTAGCATTTTGGATTTTAACCAGTAAGCGTTAGGTTTTTTTGTTATAAAAGTATCTAAATTTCCATGATCATCTTTTGATCCTATAACTCTCCAATCAGTAGGATCTCTATCGTAATCCTTTTTCAATTTTTTTATTATTGGCTTGATTGGAGCTATTCCATCCTTTTCATCTTCGTTATTTGTCATGCTTCTGATCATATTAAATAAATATAACTATAAAAAGATAAAGAATATACAACATAAGAATTATTAAATTACATTATTATAATTTTCAATTTATAATTTGCTAGTTAATTAACACTATAGATTCTTTTACTTTAATATGAAAAAACAAGAAAAGCATCAAAATATTAATCTAATTTTTGAATCAATTCTAAATTCTACTGAAAGTGGAAAATATCCAAAGATTAATGAGAGTTTTAAAGAATTACATAGGATTGAAACAGACTTTCTAGATGAATATAGAAATAGAAAAAGGGAAGGGGTTTATTATACTAGAGAATCTGTTTCAAACTTCATAGTTTCTCAAGGAATAATTCTTCATTTGTTTAAATACCTCAATAGTAATGAAATTAATAGTTTAGAGGAAATTTACACTTTAGATGACGATTTAAAATCTAAAATCAGTCAAGAATTATTGAACTTATCAATCCTCGATCCTGCTTGCGGTTCAGGAGCTTTTCTCTTAAGTTTCACGAATAAAATTTACGAGCTTACACGAAATCTGCAGCCTAATTTAAATAAAGCAGAAATAAAACGGAATATTTTAAAAAATGTTTTTGGTTGTGAGATTAACGATTATGCCAGAAAACTTTGCATTATGAAATTATTTAGGTGGGCTTATACCAAAAATGGTTTAGATAATTCAAAGAATTTCTCAATTTTAAAATCAAACATTTTATTAGAAGATAGTTTAGAGAGAAAAATCCGCTCTAAATACGATCTTGTTGTTGGAAATCCTCCTTATGGAAATATATTAGATAAAAAGCAAAAAGATAGATTGAAATCACAAAATATTTTTTATAACGATATTTACTGCACATTTTTATTAAAATCTCTTGAATGGACTGATGGTATTATAGGTTATTTAGTACCGAAAAGCTTCTTGTTACGACAAGGATATGTACAGTTTAGAAAAAATCTATTGTCTCTTGCTAATCTACTTAAAATATATGATCTAGGTCCAAATTTATTTGCTAAAGCAACAAATGAAGTTCAAATCTTATTCTATAAGAAAAGAAGCAGTAAGATTGAAGATCTAGAAGTTTTTCAATATCCTAATACTAAAAAAATTAAATATCCCTCTCAGAAGGTTGATTCTTTAAGAGTTTGTTTTAACAACGCTTGCCCTTTAAGCGCTCATACTAAAAAGTTTTTCGCTTATATGCCTGATTTAAATTGTCCGTACTGTAAGGCTAAAACTGTAGCTTTAAATCGCATTAGAATTAAGTTGGATAAAAGAATATTAAGTCTTATCAACAAAATTGAAAAGTCAGGAGATTTAAATTATCTTAATATCCAGCGAATCCAAAATATGATCAGAGGAGAAGAGGATAAAGGATTAAGACAAATATTAAATCTTATTGAACAAAATACAACCAAAAGTTGTTATTTTATAAAAGCTAAAGGTGACTTTAATTATTATTATTTTAATAAAGATAAGACATTTGATATCGAAAATTTAAATCCAAAAATCCTAAAAGGTAAGAATTTCGAATTTTATACCAATCCCAAACTATTAATTAAGCACAATAATATCTTTCCTCAATCTCTGTTCACTAAAGAAAAAGTTTGTTTTACTTCTTCAATCTATTCTATAATTAGTGATGATCATACTGAGTTAAAATACATCAATGCAATCCTAAATTCTTCGTTAATGCAATTTTATTGTCTGTATGCAATAAACAATCAACAAAATACAACGATAAATCTAAATCAATATATGATCCGTCATTTGCCCATCAAGGATGTCCATTCTGAAAAAAAAGAGAAATTAAGCGAACTTGTACAAAAGATAATTAATTCTCTACTAAAAAGTAAGGGAAATTATAATGAAAATAGCTTATCTAACATTAGAGAGGTTGAAAACATTATTTTTAAACTTTATGATTTAGAAAACGACGAACGGGATACGATTGTTTCAGACATTAAAAATCGAATAGATTTCTTTAAGAAAGTTTACAACTAAATATTGATTGAAATCTGGGATAAAATTAATCAATTAAATTTAAAATGATATTACACGCTGAATCACCTAGTCCTATAAATTTATCTCTAGTTAATTCAATTTTAGGATTAAAATCCTTAATTACAGGTTGCAAATATGGAATACACATATCTTTGCATATAGATTCAATTCTATTGTGCCTATCGGGATTTCTTCCCATGGTTGCTATATAAGGGCATTCAACGATACTTATTGTAAACTGATTATTGCCCTCTTGAAAAATGTTATGGATAATACCTTCACAATTCCATATGAAAGAAAGAATGTTAACTAAATCATCTAAAGCATTTCCCTCGATGTTTAAATATTTAATCACTCTACGGAATATGATTTTATACAATTTCTGCCACACGATTACATCAAGCTTAAGAGCTGTATCCCAACCTAGTTCTTTTTCTGTTTCTATTACCCAAAATCCATCCAGTGTTCGGAAACTCTTTTCAAAGTAAAAAAGTTTGTCTTCACTACTAATCTTTCTTATCTTTTTTGTTAGTTCGCCTTCTTGAAATTTCTCTGACGCTTTTTCTTCAAAAGAGAATAAGAAATCACAATAAAGGTCACCTAATCCCATATGTGCTGTCCGATTTAAAACTATATTTTCATTAAAATCTTTAACAATCGATTGGTATAAAGGAGTACACATTTCTTTACAAATTAAAACTTGCTTTTCTGTGCGTTCTGGATTCCGATCCATTGCTGCTTTATAAGGACATTGATTAAAGATAATTTCTGCTTTATTATGATCGTTTTGTACTACTTTATACTTCCAACCTTCTATAGACCATCGGAAAGTAAGAATATCGATTAAATTTTTAAGATTATTTTTTTTTAGCTCTAAATAATTCTTCAATCTACGAATAACAACTTTCAGTACTTCTTTCCAAACGATTAAATCAATCTTCAAGGCGATCTCCCAATTAGTCATTTCTTCAGTTTCAATCATCCAGAGCCCATCTAAAGTAAAAAAACTTTTTTCAAAGAAGAAAAGCTTATCGTCTTGGTTTACTTTTTTCATCAAAAAATCCTAAAATAAATGTTAAATCTTAAATACTGAAATGTATCAATATTATTAATAGTATCAATAAAAATATAAATAATCGCAGAATTTTTCAAAACTATTCCTTTTCTAGATATTTGATGCTATAGCGAATCCCATAAAGATCCTTCTATGAATATTAATTATTAATAGGAATATTAGAAGATTTAAATATCAAAACTTTTAAATATTGACAATTAATTAATTAATTTAGATATACCTAAATTGGTGGTTTTTACAATGGGAGATTTTCTATTCGCGCTCTTTTTAAGCTTACTAGCTGGATTATCAACCACAATTGGAAGTGTTTTTGCTTTCATTGTAAAAAAACCTAATCCCAAATTTATTTCCTTTATTATGGGTTTTTCAGCAGGCGTAATGATACTGATAGCATTTGTGGAGTTACTACAAGAAGGCATTGAAAAAATAGGATTATTAGAAGGTTCACTGTTTTTCTTCTTGGGAATGTTAATTATGTTTGGTATTGATGCATTCATCTCTCATGAATATGAATTCGAAGATTCGATAGAAATTTTGCAGAATAGCAATGGATCCTACAAGCCCCATTCACATCATGTCTTATATCATAAAAAAATTAAAAATGAAAGGCATAGAGCTCGTCAAGGACTTCGTCAAGGGACAAGGAACGGGACCAGACAAAAACCTCGTGATGGTCGTGGACAGAAGTCTCAAGTAAACCTAGTAAAAACATCAATTTTTGCATTTTTAGGTGTTTTTATTCATAACTTTCCTGAGGGAATGACTACATATATTGGAGCAATCACAAATGTTCAATTAGGACTTATTTTGGCATTAGCAATAGCCCTTCATAATATTCCTGAAGGAATAGCTGTAGCCGTACCTATTTATGCATATACAGGAAATAAAAAAAAAGCGTTTAAGTGGTCATTTCTTTCTGGAATGAGCGAACCATTAGGTGCTGTGTTGACTTGGATAGTTTTAACTCCTTTTATCACCCCATTTTTATTAAGTGCGATGCTTGCTCTCGTTGGAGGTATTATGATCTACATTTCGCTAGATGAGTTATTGCCTGCTTCAAGATCATTAGGAAACGAACATATATCAATTCTTGGGATAATTATAGGCATGCTTATCATGACACTCAGTTTAGTCTTATTGTAATATAACGGTTTAAAAGAAAAAAAAGTTGAAAAATAAAATAATAACATTTGCTAGTTATCTTAGCTTTGGAGGCGCCACATATACTTTTCGCATACCTTCTAGCAAGGTTATGGCGTTTTCGGGGCAAAAATGAGCACAAACTCCACACCCTATGCAATATTCAGCATTAACTTCGGCTACATCACTATTATTTAATTTTATTGCGTCTACGGGACATTTCTCGATGCAGGTTCCACATCCGCTACATAGATCTGGATCTATTTGCGATAAAAAATTAGTTGAGTTAATTAATGCAACTATACCCATCCTCCACCATTCTAAAGTCCCACAACAATCCTTACAGCAATTACAAATGCTTGTTTCTATTTTGGTAATATCTGAATGGGGATGAAACGCTTTGTGAACTAAACCATCATCTTCTGACTTTTTCATTATCTCCAAAGCTTCCCCTTTAGAAATTAAACGACCGAATCCTTGTTCTGCTACATATCTTGCTGATTTACCAAATGTAAAGCAATTCTCTCTCAGATCAGTGTGCTTACAAGGTTTTCCTAATAAATCTCTGTGATGTCTACAGAAACAATGCCCAACAGAGATATCATCAAAACTTTCTATCAGTTCTTCAAGTTTCTGAGTTGGTACGATAGACTCCTCGGGAACTTCAACTTCCTCATTTATAGATAAATTAATCTGGTCTCCTTGAATCGTTTCATTTAAGATTGGCATTGTTCTATCAATTGGAAGCATATTTTCAAAAATAGGTAATATTTGTTCGTAGTTAGCTTGAACAAAATCCCTAGTTTCCTCGAAGTATTTTGAAAACATTTTAGCGAGTTTTTCTTCCACCTCATTATGGTTAATTTTTTTCATGTAAAGATATTCAAATGCACCGACCATGAGTAATGGCATTAACCTAAAGACCATCACCCCTTCCGAATTTGGTTGATTGAATATGAACCCTTTCTTTGCCAATTGCTTAATAAATGATAAAATTTGAGCTTCAGGTAGTTTACTTGTCCTTTTTAACTCTTCCATAGTTTGGGAAGTTTTCCTTCTGAATGCATTAATGAAATCTAATTCATCTTCAGTTAATTGCGTTTTCAATATCTCGATTAATGTATTATTAACTGGCGTTTGTAAAGCACCCGATTTTACGATAATATGTGCTGCTTTTTTGTATTTCTCATCTAACATTATTATCAATTTAAATGGTAAGATCTAATAATACTTATAAACCTTCAAAATTAAAAAGCTTTTAACAATAAGCAATAACTAAAGCCTTTATAAATAATTAATAATATAAATTGCATTCAAAAAATAGAGGATTAAAAAATGGAATTTAATAACATTTTGTACGAAAAGGAGGATCAAGTGGTGACAATCACAATAAATCGCCCTGAGGTTCGTAATTGCATCAATAATGATACAAATTTAGAATTGCAAGAAGCTTGGAAAACCTTTCGAGATGATGATGATGCTCTAGTAGCTATTTTCACGGGAGCGGGCGATAAAGCGTTTTCTGCAGGATGGGATTTAAATGATGCTGCCGCACTTGAAAAAATTGATAACTACGATCAATTTCGCGTTGCAGTACACGATATTGATGGGTTTTGTGGATATACCAAAAAATTTGATATTTTTAAGCCAATTATAGCTGCTATAAATGGTTATACTTATGCAGCGGGTCTTGAAAATTGTCTTTTAGCAGATATTCGGATCGCCTCAGAAAAAGCTAAATTTGGAGCCACAGAAAGGCGCTGGAATATTGTAGCTGGGGATGGGCTCTGCGTTCGATTACCCCTTGTAGTCGGATACTCGCGCGCAATGGAACTCATTATTACCGGTCGAATAATAGGTGCTCAAGAAGCCTATCGGATAGGTTTAGTTAACGAAGTGGTCCCTCACGATCAACTAATGAAAAGAGCTAGAGAGTTAGCATTATCAATCTGTAAACTGCCCCAAGGTGCAATAAGAACGGATAAAGAAACTGTAGTAAGATGCGTTGGGCGAACAGTTGAAGAAAGAACTTTTATTGAGACCGAGGGAGTTATGTCTATGTTTGTTAGAAGAGATAAACACACCGAAGGAGCTAAAGCGTTTCTTCAAAAAAGGAAACCAGAATGGAAGGATCGAGGGATTTAAGGTTTAAATCTAATTTAGAGGGAAATTAAATTGAGTGAGAAGAAAGGTAAAGTTCAATGTATTGACGATGAGATTCTTGAAAAACTGTCGTTATCTACTCGTAATAAGTTTTTAAATTACAATTTAATGAGTTTTTTAGATTCTAAGCATCTCCAATTTCTCAAGCAAGTTCAGGAATTTTTTGTGAAATTTGAAAAAGAAAATAAAATAACCCATAATGAAGATTTCTATGAATGGGTTCCAGAAATAGGTAAAAAGGGATATATTTCACGATTACACAAATTTGGAGAAATTGATTTAAACTATGAACCTTACGGAATGACTGCTGAATTTATGAAAATCTTAGCAATGGATTTTTTCGATCCTCAGTTAACAATGTCTACCGGAGCCACTGCAATATCTGTAAATCCAATTTTACTACATAACGAAAATATAAATATACGATTGAACGCAGTAAAGGAGTTGATAACAGGGAAAAAAATAGGATGTATTTGTATTACAGAACCAGAAAGAGGTTCTGATGCGGTGCACATGCAATCTACTTGTGAAAAACAAGAGGATGGCAGTTTCTTACTTAATGGAGAAAAAATATATCAAACTAATGGGAGTAAAGCAAATTGGGCAGTGGTGTACGCTGTCAGCGAAAAAAACAATGGAAACACTATGGCTCAGTTCTTAGTTGATACTTCTTGGGATGGTTGGTCTACTGAGCGCATAAATATTCCTTGGACTCCTAGGATGCATATAAGCAAAGAATATTTCGTTAATTTAAAAATCCCTCCTGAATGTGTATTAGGTAAACCTGGTGAAGGGAGGTCTCATTTATTCGAAGGTCTTAATCTAGAACGATTAACCATTGTGTGTATAAATATTGCTGAAGCTTGGAATGCTATTACTCACGCTGTAATTTACGCGAATTTGAGAAAACAATTTGATAAAGAGATCCTAAAGTATCAAGGAGTAGGATTTCCCTTGTCTGATCTCTGGGCACAAACCACAAGCCTGACTTTAGCAGCTCTAAATGTATCTAGAATGATTGATAGTAAAATGGAGCAGTTAGGTACCCTTCCCAAAGATTTCAATTTAACTCTTGGCACTACGGCATCTCAGCTAAAATTCCTTAGTGCGAAATTAAGTGAGCGAGTAGTATATGAGTGTGCCAACCTAATGGGAGGAGCTGGTGTATGTGATAATACTTTAATGCACGATTTACTAGGAATCTCTCGATTACAGGAGATAGGAGGGGGAACAAGGCAAGTACAATCGCTTATTATGAGTTCCACTCTAAGAGAATTGTTTAAATCATTGTAATAGATACAATACTAATAAAATATTAAATTGCTGCAAAAATAATGTTAATCATAATAAAAATGCACAAGAAACCCATTAAAAACAACCCATCTCGTCTAAGAATTTGCTTTTTTTGAGAAATAAAATAAAAAAATGATATTAACAGAAACATAATTAGCCAATTCAAAAGCAATACAACTTTGAAAGCTAGATTTATAATAAAAATCCCACTTATTCCAAATGTAATTGTTAAATTCCAAATTAATTTTCCAATGATACCACCGAATCCAATCTCAACAGCCTTTTTCTTTACAGATTTTAATATTAAGGTTAACTCTTCTACATTTGTAACGAAAGCTATAATAATGAATCCAAAAAACACTTCAGGTATCTGAAGAATATCCATAATTTGATCGGCAGATAATATTAATGATTCACCGCCAATAAAAATAAACACTAGTCCTATAGATGTTAGAATGATCTTCTTCATTTTAGCAGATTTCTCAATTTTTGTTAGTTTAGGTTCTACATAATCTAAATTATCTCCTAGATTTTCTTGCTTATGATGCTTAAGATTTCGCAATACATAGAATATATATATTCCAATCGCGATGAATCCGGATACGAACATTCCAGTACTAAAAGTGAAACTAAAAAGAAGATTTATTATCAAAATATATAATATAACAAAATAAAATTTAGAAATCGCCTTAAATTTCAAAACATAGATGAAAACTGTTAAAGAAATTGGTAAGGTGAGCGCAATTATAGAATTACCTACCACATTTCCAAAAGAAATGTAAGGTAATCCATTAATAGCAGCAATAATAGATGCGATTGATTCTTCAGGATCAATTCCAAGTATCAACATCCCAATAATGAAAGGAGATAAGTTGTAAATAATACATAAATCTTTTAAATTATCTAAAAACAAATCAGCAGCAAAATAAATAACGGTATAGCTCCCTATGAATAATGCAATCCAGAGGATCAGAATCGACATTGAATTTTTATAATATAATGGAATTTATAAACAATTTTAAAACGACTTAGATCGCCAGATAGCTATATATTCACACTTATAAATAATAAAGAAAAGGAAAAAAATAATTAATCCTTCCTTAGAAGAGTACTGAGTTCAATTTTAAGTAAATCTCGAATTGCTACACGAATTACTTCTGATCGATTTGGATACATATTCATATTTACTAGTTCTTCAATACCCTTCAGATAAGCTTCTGGAATATGACATGTTATGAGCTTTATTAAAACCACCTTGTGAACTGTTAAAATGATTATTTTTAATATTTAGACGAGAAAACAGAATAATATATCAATATAATACTAGAATAATATATTCAAAACTCCCAAAGATTTCACGAATAATATATCTACACATATTATTCTAGTTTGAAATGTTTTTATAATTGATTTAATTAAAAGATCTTTTCAGTTGTTTCTATTTGAATACTACAAATCCATCTTCACTTTTCTACAATCCTTATTCTTCAATTTTTAATTTAGGATAAGGTTTTAAATCTTACTCGTTTCTTTTGATATTATCTCAACAAAATTTTGTTTAGATTAACCAATCTTGCAAACTTAAAATTAATAGGTTGAGATATCAAGTTTCTAATTTATTAGAAGAAAAAAGTTTATAACGAAAACCGATATATCAATTATATCGATAACTGATACATTTTGATTTTAATAAAAATTATCATAAAAGTTTTGAGAGTGTCCTCTATTGGTTGAAAATATTGCCGGGAAATTTGAGAAAGCAATGAAAAAAGGATTTATCAGTACACTAACTTTAATGGTTTTAGAGAAAGAACCTATGCACGGTCGTCAGATTAAA
>JBHLLM010000022.1:0-15471 GCA_048885575.1 Candidatus Hermodarchaeota archaeon | reverse complement strand
GTATTATTAATAACAATAAAATTAATTTAAATATCCTAACGGATACTTAAAACTGAATTAAGTAGAGTCCAAATTAACTGTATAACATAGGACAAGACACCTAATATTAAAATTCCAATCGCACATATCTTAAAAACTAGAAGATAATCTTTCCTATTTGGTTTATTTGCTATTTTTATTATTCTTCTAGAATTTTGTAAAAAAACACCTATTCGCTCGTATAGAGTTAATTTCTTACCTTTTTCATACTTCGAATATTTATCATAACCAGGGTAATTATTTGACACAATTAAATTAAAAATAAATATTTAAAAAATTTAACTGTTAATCAGAATTTTCTTCTTTAATCTTCTCTAATATCAAGAATATTTGAAATAAATAGTTCACGATTGAATGGTTCTAAATCGTCATAACCTTGTCCTACTCCTACAAAAAGAATAGGCTTTTTTGTTTCATAGGAAATCGATAATGCGGCTCCTCCCTTTGCGTCAGCATCAAACTTAGTAAGAATGTTTGCATCAATTCCAACATTGTTATTAAATTCTTTCGCTTGAATTAATGCATCATTTCCAGCTAAACTATCTCCAACAAACAATGTTAAATCAGGTTCAGATACTCTTGTAATCTTTTGCATTTCTCTCATTAAATTTTTATTACTTACTTGCCTTCCAGCAGTATCGATCAAAACAACATTTACTTCTTTTGCTTTCGCGTGTTGTATTGCATCATAAGCAACACTTGCTGGATCAGATTTATATTCGTGTTTAATAACTTTGATTCCAATGTTTTGCATGTGATAAGAAAGTTGTTCAATTGCGGCAGCACGAAACGTATCTGAAGCTGCAGCTACAGAAGAGATGTTATTTTTTTTTAAATAATGTGCAATTTTAGCAATTGTAGTAGTTTTACCCGTTCCGTTAACTCCTAAAAAGCATATTATATAAGGGTTGTTGGTTATGTTCTTCTTTCTAATTTCTTCTAATAGATCTATTATTCTTTCTGGAGTTAAAATTTCTGTAATCACATCTCTTAAAACTTGAAATAGAATTTTCTTTTTTGATGTTAGTCTACCTATTTGTTGACCCTTAAGAGATAATTCTATTTTTTGACAAAGAATATCAGCCGTTTCTGTAGCCACATCATTTCCTATCAATAGCAAATTAAGTTCTTTCAAAGCACTTTCTAGGTTTTCTGATGATAAAGTTTTTTTAACGAAAGCAGAGAATACATTACTTAATTTCTTCATTAATTTGACCACTTGAATTGAAAATCAATACTATCTTAAAAATAGAGTTTAAATTATTGTTGAGTCATTCTTTTTTGGAGCATTTGATTCATATTTTGAAGATTTAAATCTAAATTAAAAATTCTTTCTTGGAGTAATTTTAACTGGGTATTGTGTTGTTCAATTAAATTAGAGATAAATTCAATAGCCTCTTCAACATTTTTTTCAATTATAACATCATTTTTTACATACACAAGAACTTTTTTTGTATCCTTAATTGTTGCTTTAATACTAGCTAAACCCCCAATCGGGACCAAAATTTCATCATTTTCATTAACCCCTTCTTTTAGATTATCTAAAGTTAGCTTCGTCGTATACAAATTCCCAAGTGATGCATTTATTATTTCAAATTGACCTTGGTACATATCTCTTTGTTCTTTAATATAACGATACTGGCTTAATTGTTGTTCTAAATCTTGATTATTTTCCATAAAAATCAATAAAAGTTTTAGTTATTTCTCTATCTAGACAATTCTCTAATCAAATAATCCTGACTCTCTTCTGGAGTTATTTCTATTATTTCTTGAATTGTAATTTGTCTTCTAAGAATACCTATACTTGTAATTTCACTCAAGGCTTTTTCTAAAGCATCTTTCTCTTTTAAAGCCCGAACCTCTTTCCGAAATAAATATTTTTTATACTTTTTTCTATATGTACCAATAATTCGGTATATTTTAATTTCTTTTGATGACATAAGTTTTCAAATCCAGAGAATCCATGCAATTAAAATTGATAATTATTTTAAAAATATTAAATTTTGGTTTTTTATTGGACAATAATACAATGTCGAAGATTTAAGTCCTATAACATTAATACATTAGTTAAACGCATCATCTCGGGACCGGTGCATTCATTTCCAAATATACCACTCTGATCGTTAACTACCGCTCCTGAAGAGAGATATGGAATTCCTCTATTAACTGTCGATACATCCGTTTCATCTACTTTTAAAATTTCAGAAATGATCTCAATCTCTTCATCAGTCGTAAGTGGATGAACTAGGCATCCCTTATTGTTTGTTATCGATATAGAACCAGGAAGATAATTATTAACAAACTCATAAACGACAGTTTCAACCTTTAAAGTGTCTTCAATTTGATCTTTATAATCCTTTAAAAAAGTAGAAATAATAGCCCCTTTATCGTTACATAATATTAAATTTCCAAAAGCATTATCTATTGATTCAAGAACTCCGATTTGATAACCACTATTTAATTCTTTGGAGTAATTTTGTAATCGTTCAAGTTCGTCTTCCCTAATTATGTGAGGTACAATTATACCATATTTATTGCTTGCAGTGTATACTCCAATTAAATTGGAGTTATTAATTGAAATGGGATAAAAAGGTTCTTTAAACACGGTTTTAATTTTTTCAGCAGAAGATTTAAGTAGCGTAGCTGGATACAAACCAAATGAATTATTAACTGCTAAGTAAACACCTACTGAATTTTTACCAAATATCTGGTACTTTAAAATCGTCATTTAATGTGATGGATAAAGTTCCAAACCATAAATATTTTATTAAAAATGCGAAAATTAAATCATTTGCATTCTTAATTAATTACCCTCTCAATTTTACATTAATCTTTATTAACAAAGAATAATCAATAATTATCTATGATAAATTGGATTATTGCTTTTTTTTATTTTCTAGAAGAACTAGGCTTTTTAAAAATTGAAGACATTATTACTAAAAATCTTCCAATGCTGTTAGTCTGCAGAGGTTTATACTGTATCACATATTATCTTAATTATAGTAAAATATTTACTACTGAAACGGACGAGAGAAAGTCTTTATTTACTCAAAAAGAGACTATTTTCTTCATTCTAAAGCAAGCAATGTTATTGCTTTTTGGAGCAATCTATCTGGCTTTCGCTGTGTTTATTAGCTTTTATTCCATAATGATGAGTGGAAAATACATATATAATATCGCTAATAAAAGAGAGAATAAATTACTGAGTATTCTAGGAAAAATCATAACCTTTTTTGCTCCACTTGTAGGTATATTATGGTTTACCTTTATAGTATCAAATCTATATTCAATTGCTGCTATTGGAGTGAGCGTTGTTGCTTTCCTTCACTATGGATTAAAAATATCCTCCCTTTCATTGGCAAATATCCTAGAGAAATATAGTAAAAGGCGTATTGAAAAAATCCCTAAAATTATACAATACATTCTATTAATATTTTTAATTGCTTTCCCAACGATGATAATAATAGGAACTGGGGTATATAAAGCTCAGGAAAAACAAACATTTATGGTAACAATGCAAGATGGGATCAAATTAGCAACTGATGTATATTTTGCTCCTGGATCTTTTGGCGCCCCTCGTCCTGTAATTTTAATCAGAACCCCATATGGAAAATCTGGTTGGGCAGATGATTTATACTCTCCTATCTATTTAAATCAAGATTACCATCTAGTTATCCAAGATTTAAGAGGTACCCATGCTTCTGAAGGGGGGAACAATTTTCTTCTTTTTGTAAATTCCTATAAGGACGGCGTTGACACAATTGATTGGATATTAGATCAAAGCTGGTGTAATGGTAAAATTGCTAGCGCCGGGGTTTCTGCTCTATGTCTTAACCAATATTACTACGCAGGGATGGGTCCCGACAGACTTTTAGCACAATCATTATGGTTTGGAACGCCAGAAATGTTTGATCACGCGATCTTTCAAGGATCTTATCATAAATCATCAGTTGAGACTTGGGTAAAAAGCACATCTCCAACAAACTGGGAGTATCAGATAGATACCCTATTTTCTAAAACAATCCCCAAAAACGAGATTTTATACAACTCAACCTCATTATCAATACCTATAGGACCTCATTATTCTAATGTTTCCGTTTACGCAATTCATGTTGGTGGGTGGTACGATCATTTTCTGCAAGGTACTATAGATGGGTATATTGGATATGATGACTATGGGGCTACCAGAGCACAAGGACACCAGAAACTAGTCATGGGTCCCTGGATTCATGGATCAATTTATGGTGGGAAACAAGGAGAATTAATATACCCTATTAATTCAAATGGATTCGATTTATTGCTCGATTGGGAGATGGAAATCTTTGATGAAGCTTTGTTAGGGATTCCTGCTGATTGGACTGGTGCAAGAGTTGCATATTATCTAATGGGTGATGTTTATACTCATTCAGATAACTGGAATTACTGGCGTTACGCTTATGATTGGCCTTTAGATCATGTAGATGATATATGGTATTTAACTGCTAATGGGGGCTTAAGTAATAGTTCTGCTGGTTTAGTGAATTCAAATTTTACTTATCTATATGATCCTCGATATCCTGTTCCAAATCTGGGAGGACAAAATCAACCATTTGATCTGGCAGGTCCTATGGACCAATCATCCATAGAAAACCGATCCGATGTTTTAATATTTGAAACTCCTGTTTTAGCTGAAACTGTAGAAACGGTTGGAAGAATTTGGGGGAATTTGTTTGTATCTTCAAATTGTACTGACACCGATTTTACTATTAAGTTGACCGATGTATATCCAGATGGAAAATCTATGTTAGTAACCGACGGTTCGATAACTGTAAGATATAGATATAATTACACTTCGGAGGTTTTTATGTCCGGGAATCAAAATGATATTTATGAGCTCTTAATTGATTGTTGGTCAACTGCTTATTCTTTTGCTCCGGGTCATAAGATAAGAGTGGCTATTTCAAGTTCCAACTATCCTCGTTTTGCTAAAAACCCTAATACGGGAGCACCACTAGCAAGAGATTATTTAAATTTTAACATCGCGAATAATACTCTCCTCGTTGGTCCATTATACAATTCAAGTATAGTTTTGCCGAGATTAGTAAATATGAGCACCACTCATACAATTTATTAATCCTTTTATTTTATTCTAACATTTTTAGAAATTCTATTTCGTTGATGAAAGTTACACCTAACTTGCGTGCTTTATTAAATATTTTGGTTTCATCCTTTGTGTCATTTGTAACTAAATACCATAAATCAGAAGAAATATCTTCTCTTACAATCCCGCCTTTCTCAATTACTTTTCTCTTTGCTTCTTCTTTATCCATTGTTTTTAGATCTGACGAAAAATAGAATTTTATTAACGATAAATCTGCTATCAGTTATCACCTTCTTTAAGTGATTTAGATCGACTTATTATTTTAAGATAATTTAAAAAAACTAACTTTTAAAACTAAACGACTAGAGAAAATTTTTAATTTTTAAAATAAGTATAATTGAGGATATTGATTTATTCTGCTAAATAACAAACAACAAGACCATCGATATTCTTAGTTGCCCTTATTTTAATTTTTCTTGGAGGTTTTTGAATTCCACGAGCCCATATCGCTTCATTAACTTCTTGTGATATAACTAAAGACTCTGGTTTAAAGTGCCGCTCCATAAATTCTCTTAGGTATCTTACTCCCTTTTTAGCCCATTTATTACGTGGACCTCGCCTTGCTTTTGCGAGGGGTATTATATATATTCGTTCATCTACTATTTCTTCTTTAGGAGCTTCTTCTTCTAATTCTTCAAATTCTTCGAGTTCTTCTTCAAAAACTTCGCTAACTTCTTCTTCTTCAGATATTTCATCCAAGCTAAATTCTTCGATTTCTTCGATTTCATCCTCCTCCTCTTCGAGGTTATCAGTATCAACTAGTTCCTCTTCTAAATCATCCAAACTTATTTCTTTTGATTTCTTTTTTGCCATATTACATCAGATTTATAATTTAATTGTTTAATCTCTCTTTAATCTTGTATTTCGCCAATCTCTTCTAGAATAAGGACTGGAGTTTACTCTTCCACCAGTTCTTCTCACAACCCAATTAGGGACTGAACGACTTTGTTTCATTTTTTTAGCCCTCCTTAATTTTGAAGGCAAATCCTTATTACGCGCCATTTTCATACACTAAGATTATTTTTTAATATTAAATTCCTTTTTGCTTCCTGCAGTTATTTTTTCTAAAATTTTTTTAAATTCTTTATCGGGTAATGGAGTAGCTCCTCTTAATCTTCCGGATTGAAATAATTGTATTAATTGCAATTCGATCTGTTCTGCGAACTGAGGTTTTACAATTCTTATATTTTCTAATCGCTGACGTCCTTCTTGGCTTAATATCTTTCTCATTATCTGATACTTTTGATTATTATATTCCTTTTGTTGTTGTTCAGCAATTTGTTGCTGGATTGCCTGTTGCTTTAATTGCTCTAGTTTTCTTCTTCTAATGTTTTCTAAATCTTCTTCATCACTCAAAGTTGAAAACCTTAGATAGTGTAATTTTTAATCTATTTCCTGTTAATTCTATATGCGGTTCTCTCTAACAAACTCGTTCCTTCTGGAGAAACAACTCTGCCATCTTTTTCTTGCTTTACGATTAAATTAGCATCTTCTAACTGCTGTAATGCTACACGGATAATTTTTCCGCTCCCTTTAGCGCTATGATGAAGGCCAGGTCCTTTTCTGTTTTTACCTCCATAATGCTTTCTGAGTTTATTGACTCCGATAGGACCAAATTTCTTTACTTTTCTTAATAGGGAAGCACATCTGATAAACCAAAAATTCTCATTGTCAATTGGAGCTAATTCCTTAAAAAATGCTGTCTTCCAAAATTGACTTCCTTCAGGAGGCTTGATTTCAGGAAATTCCCTTAATTTTTCCGCAATTGTTATAATGAGCTTCTCGGGTTCAACGATAAATATCGACATAAACAAAATCAATTTTAATATTATATGATGCATTTAAAAAGAGTAATTAGATTAAAAATTTTTTGGTAATATTAGTATTTTGGGGCAATGAGTTATCAAAACAAGTTTAAAAAAGTAATGTTATCTTCCCCGCACGCTACATTAGGGAAAAAAGGACTTACTGATGAATTTTTATCTCATGTGCAACAATTGCTTAAGAGATACAAAATAATTAAAATTAAAGTGTTAAAATCAGTAGGTACAAAGTCAAATATCACTAGTTTTGCTAACCAAATATCTCAGGCAACTAATTCTTATGTGTTAGATATTAGAGGAAAAATGATAGTAATTTCAGCGTATGAACTAAAAAAATAAAATTAAAACTAATGAGAAGTAACCTATATGGCTAAAAATAAACGCATCAATAAAGCAATAATTAAACAAATAGCTGATATAAGAATGAACTACTTATTTCAAAAAGCACACGAGATATTTCCTGATAATAAAGAATTAGCTAATAGATATAGTTATTTAGCACGACGTTATGCCCAAAGAGCCAAAATTCAAATTCCTACAGATTGGAAAAAACGGATTTGTCATAAATGTAAGGGATTGCTATATCCCGGAATAAATTGCAGAACAGGAATACATTCAAAAGGAAAGGGAACTCACATCTCAACTACTTGCTTGGATTGTCATAACACAACTCGCTATTTTATTAAATTGAAGTAACATTTCAAGAGAAAAAAAAATTAACGATAAAAGATGCCATTAACGATAATTTTAGTCGAATGTGGATTAGAATTGATCCCAGAAGAAATTAAAAATAATCCTGCAATTCAGAAAAATATAAGAAATAAATCCTTCCCTTCAAAACTCCTTGATAACGCTTTACACCATTCAGCAATGGCAAAATTAAGAAATGTATCAAAAAGAGGACGCCCAGATATTGTTCATGCTTGCCTTCTAAATGCTTTAGGCTCTCCATTGAATAAAAGCAGGCATTTAAAATTATATGTTCATACTTTAGATAATATTATATACGAAATTAACCCAGAAATCAAAATCTCTAGAAATTATGACAGATTCAAAGGTTTAATGGCAAAACTATTAATTGAAGATGAAATAAAAGCAGAAAATCAATTATTAATTTCAAAAATTAAAAGTAATCTAAGTGAGTTGTTAAAATCTATAAATTGTGAAGAAGTAATTTTATTTTCCAGTAAAGGGGAATTGGTGAAAAATCACTTCGAATTATTTGATCAAAATCTAATTAAAAATTATGTAGGTATTGTAGGTTGTTTTCAGAAAGGTTTTTTTTCAGATGAAATATTATTGTTAAGCAATAAGATTGTGTCTATTTCTCAATATTCTCTTGACGCCTGGGTGGTATTAAGCAAAATTATCGGATATTATGAAATTTCTAACGAAATCTTATAACTATGTAATATGAGAAAGTTTTTTTTAAATCTATGATAAATAGATTTATAGATTTTTTTTAAATATAATCTTAATTGTTCGATTGCGCTCTTAGTATAGAGGTTAGAATCTCGGGCTTCCAACCCGAGGACCCGGGTTCAAATCCCGGAGGGCGCATTTACTTATTAATGTTTAGAGCGTTAAAGAGATTTTTTAAAATCAATAAAAAATCTTATTCGTAATAACTTTTCCCCTAGTTGAAAATTTTATTTTCTCCATTTCTAATAAAACTTGTTTCATTTCAAGACCTCCCTGAAATCCCCCAAGTTCACCATTGGATTTTATTGCCCTATGGCATGGAATTATGATAGGAAATGGATTTTTTGCGAGGGCATTTCCAACTACTCTGGCACCCTTTGGTATGCCGATTTTATCAGCAATTCGTTTATATGTACTAACCCAGCCTCTTGGAATATTATACTCTGCCAAAAGTATTCTTTTTTGGATTTCATAACATTCATCAAGATCGATTAGTTGTAAATTAAAATTTATAGTTTCTCCTTTTAAGAAAAGGAGAATTTGCTTCCCTAGCGAATCGATAATTGATGAAACACCTGATTTTATGATTTTGAACACTTTAAGCATCTTCATTTCAGATGTGAACTCAGGATCACTAAGAAATATGCGTTTAATTTGCAAATCAGGAACACTCTCTTCCCAAATAATACTAAAGGGTCCAAAAGGAGAAGAAAATGTAGTATAAAAACGATTTACCATGCCCTTTACTATGATCAATTTATTAAAAATCTTCGTGAAATGATGATTTCACGAAATTATAGAATAAATTTGTCTTTGAATCGAAAATTATTCTTTAAATTTTCATATTTTTGATGTGTTTTTTACAAATTGTCCAATTTAATTTTAATATTTCAAGTTATGAATTCTTTGCTACCAAAGAATCTCAAGATGAAGAAAAATAACTTTAAAATCTATTGAATGATCCAATTTCTTAAAACAGTTTATAATATTTTTTACTTAATTTGATTGAATAAATAAAATGAATCAAAATTCAAATAAAGAAGAAAAATCAAGACTGCCCCCGGGTCAACATTTAACAGATCGATTTCCCGTATTACAAAAAGGTAGAATTCCTAATATTGATAGAGAGAATTATGTTTTGGAACTTGATGGAGAATTAGAAAATCCTATGAGATTTACATTGAAAGACTTAGAAAAAATTCAAGATAAAGAGATTATGGCAGATATTCATTGTGTTACTTCTTGGAGCAAATATGACACAAGGTGGGGAGGCATTTCTTTCAATAAAATATTTGACCTAGTTAAACCAAAACCTACCGCCAATTATATAGAATTTTTTTGTGCTGATGATGGTTTTACTACAACGGTTCCGATAGAGAAATTACACACAGAAAATACAATCTTAGCACTAACTTATGAGGGGGAGCCAATATCTGAAAAGCATGGGGGTCCAGTTAGACCAATTATTCCTAACTTATATTTTTACAAATCAGCAAAATGGGTATTAAGGATTAATTTTCTTAAGGAGGATCGATTAGGCTACTGGGAAAGAGGAGGGTATTCTAACAAAGCCGATCCTTGGAAAGAACAACGATATTCTCACCAAAATTAACTTATTTTAAAGCATAATTAAAATTCATACCGGTTTCATATAATCCTATCATAATATGAATCATATTCTGAATTTTGAGTATTAAAAAAAAAAGTAAATTTTTAATTAAATTGTTTTATGAATTATTTCCTCTTACGTAATAGTTCTATTGTAATTATTGATATTCCTATTCCACCTACGATTGAAGTAATTGTAATAATAGGTATGCTAAATGGGAATTCTTCGGGGTATTTTCCATTTTTATCCAAGGTATCAGGATCTACAGCAATATAAGTTTCAAAAGTTTTATTTTCGTATCCAGAAGCAGAGAGTAATAATCTTAATACTATAGGATCCTCTCCAGGCGCTACAGTTATTGGAACTAAGGACACAAAATATAACCCATTCCCTAAATTAGTAACATTATTAGAGACATCAGTATCATTCCACCACACTTGAATTGTAGCTGAATCAACCGCTTGTTCAGCCTCATCATACACAAATAGAGTAAGATTAAAGTTTTCGATTGAATAAGTACTTTTAACAATGTCTAATAGCATATTTTCCTGCCAAGGTTTAGGAAAATCATTTGGATCTAATGGATCACTCCCATAATGATATTCATATCCATCTAAAAAGTTATCGTTATCTGTATCAATGAGTGTGGGATCTGTAAATATAACGCTAACCTCGAATCCATCTTCTAAACCATCACTATCTGTGTCAATATCTTCTGGATCTGATCCTAATAAGATTTCTGAGTAACTGGAAAGCATATCCGAATCAGGATCTACGAGTTCTAAATCTTTATTCCTTAAAAATGTTGAATCTCCAGAGAGCCCTTGCCAATAAATTCTTTTACCTGAGATTGTAGGTCTTAATGCATATACATTATGATCATAACTTCCAATCACGATCTCCAGCCCTCCATCAGCATTAATATCTCCTAGAGCTGGACAAGAATCAACATCATTCATTGTAGTATAGCTCCATTCCTCACTTCCATCCTCTCCATTTAAAGCGTATACTTTATTATCACGACTTCCCATAACTACTTCAAGTTTACCATCATTATCAATATCTCCCAACGATGCAGAACAACGTATTGCAGCTCCTGTCGTATAATTCCATACTTCACTTCCATCTTCACCATTTAGGGCGTATATTTTTTTATCAAAACTTCCTACAACTACTTCAAGCTTACCATCATTATCTATATCTCCTAAAGCAGGGTTGGAAAAAATTTGGCCTCCAGTTGTATAATCCCATTCTTTACTTCCATCCTCACCATTTAGAGCATAAAGTCGATTATTCGAGCTTCCGATTAACACTTCAAGCTTTCCATCTCCATCTACATCTCCCAAAGCAGGAGAAGAACTTGTATGATCTCCCGTTGTAAATCTCCACACCCTTGTCCCATCTTCTATATTCAGTACATCTACATGGCCTAATCCAGAGCATCCTATCACAATCTCAAGTTTATCATCACCATCTAAATTTCCCAATGAAGGGGTGCCGTAAATAGCTCCTGCCATCGAATAGTTCCATAGCTGAGTACCATCTTTTCCATTCAGGGCATATAATTTATAATCAGACCAGCTAGCCATAACTACATCAAGAATCCCATCATTATCAATATTTCCTAACAAGGGAGCAGAAATGAATATACCCCCGACCGTATAATTCCATACTTCGCTCCCATCCTCTCCATTTAATACATATAGTTTACCGTCATATTCTCCTATTACCACCTCAAGTCTACCATCATTATCAATATCTCCTAGAGCGGCAGAACTAGATACTGAGCTTCCTGTAGTATAGTTCCACAATTCAGATCCATCTTCACCGTTTAATGCATAGATCTTATTATCATTACTTCCAATTACAATTTCATACTCGCCATCACAATCCAAATCTCCTATCGCTGGAGAGGAATATATAGAATTGGATGTTGAATAGTTCCATAACTGTGTTATAACCCCTGAATTCCGTGGAACTTTCCATTTGATATCATCATAATTTTTTAGCATTTGTGTTGATATTTGATTATTTTGACTCATCAGATTTATTCCTGATAAGAGAGCAATTACAATAAAATAATGTAACACTTTACATTTTTTACTATATTTCATTGATTTCACCTTATTTAATTTCAAATTGGAAAAAACTAATTATAGTACTTATAGATTCAACTTTCATTTAAAAATGATTTCTCATTATGAGTAGGTTTTGATTGTATTTTAAACATGAAAGTTTTTAAAAAATAATAGAACATTGATTTCTAACCTAATTTGTGAAAAATAATTATTTAGATCAATAATTTTTGCCGATCTCAGTCCAACTGGCTAGAATATATACTTCTTTATTAGTTCTTATATCTATTATTATTTGATCTTTATTTTTCATCTTTAACGATGATTTCACGATAAATGGACTTTTGCAATAAAATCTTTTGAAGGCATTTCACCGAATGCAAACATATTAACCACTTGCATTCTAAACTCAGAATCAACTTTAGACAATTTAAACATTTTATTTAGGTTACTCCCTTTACTTTCGTAAAGAAAATTGATCATTGAAAATTTTAATTTGAAATTTCTAATAATATTTTTAATCTCTTTGTTAGTTCTATAAATTTTTAAACTAGTTTTTGAATAATCTTCATTTTGCAAAGCTTTTATAGCTGTCTCTGCCGCAATTTTACCAGATGTCACTGCAGTTTGAATCCCTTCACCACTTATTGGGGAAACGAATCCTCCAGCGTCGCCAATCAGCATTAAGTTATCAGTATACAAACATTTTTCTAGTACTCCTTCAGCAGGAAATGGATAAGAGCTTGACCATATGATTTTATTATTTGAGTTAATTAATTTTTCAACATTTGGATTATCAATAAAGTTTTGATATATTTTATGGATGTTGTATCTTAGATTATCTTTTCCGAAGGTAAAAATGCCTATATTGAATCTTTTGTCGTTTAATGGAAATATCCAGCCATATCCTTGAAATGGTTTAAAGAATACATATACACTTTCTAGATCTAAATTGTGATTCCCCTCCATTATTGTACATTTGCCAATCGCCAATTCGTTATTTGTCCATTTTGTTCTTATTCCTGATTTTATAGCTAATTTAGAACTCATTCCATCAGCGACTATCATAATTTTACCACGATATTCTTTAGTGCCTGTTGAGAATTTTGTTTTTATGCCTATTTTTTTCTGATTTTTCACGATAAAGTCATAAGCAATATTATTATCGAAGAGTTCAGCACCAGCATCTAAAGCTGCACCTCTCATAATATTATCAAGTTCTAATCTGTCAACTATAATAGAAAATTCATCACTTGAACCCTTAAATTCTAATTTATGATAATCTGCTGAATGCATAACAACTCCAGTTACTTTTTGACTATTAAGTTTTTTTAATGGGGGATATAAATTTACAACGCTTGAATGAACTGCTCCTCCACATGGTTTTCGCCATCTTGTATTTTTTTCAACCAACGCAACTCTGAAACCTGCTTCTACCAGAATCTTAGCACAATGAGAGCCTGAAGGTCCAGCACCGCTTATTACAACATCAAACATAATCTTAAATTATTTTTTTAATAATTTCAATTTATCTTAATATATTATAAGGATTTAAATAAAACTTTAAAAGTGAAGATATTAATCCTAAAATCCAATATCCTTTAAGATATTGCTCCTTTTGATATATATAGAAATGTTTTAACAGTGTATTAAAAAATTGAAAAATATTTATTAAACAACGCAACAGAAGTTTAAGAGTATTATAATAGGGCTTTCATTTATAACTGTGAATTGTTATGTAATTTATTTGAAAAAGCGCCCATTTTCCATATTTCCATTTCCATTTTTTAATCACTTGCCCGAAATAATAAATACGGGCGCTTTTTCTCACCTTCTTACAAATACAAGGTATCGTAAATAACTAATCTTATATTTTTTCTTGTATTATTGAGCTATACTGAGAATAAAACTACATTATGAAGAAGAACTTTAAAGTAACTTATAGGGAATTTAAGACGGCCTTAAACAAGTTAAAATACCCCGATTCTTGGTTTTGGTGTAGATATACTATAAATCCTTATTCTGGATGTGCTCATACCTGTATATACTGCGATGCTAGAAGCGAACGATACTATTTAAATCAAGATTTTGAAACGGAAATTATTGTAAAAACTAATATAGATAAGAAACTTGACCAAAGATTTAAGAGATCCCGCACGTTAATACCCGATGTAATAGGACCTGGTGGCGTTTGTGATGCATACCAACCAATTGAAGTAGAAGTTGAAAATACTCTAAAAATTCTAAGAGTAATAGAAAAACATAAATATCCGGTAAATATCGCTACTAAATCAAACCTGATAACTAGAGATGTAGAGATATTAAACAGGATTGCAAAAGATACTTGGTGTACTGTGGGTTTTTCTATCACTACTATGAATGAGGAACTAGCCCTTTTTCTTGAACCCTATTCTTCTTCTCCTAAGGAAAGAGTCGAAGCTCTAAAACAAATTAAAAATAAAGCACCAAATGTTCAAGTAGGGACTTATTTCATGCCGATAATCCCTTTTTTAGAGGATAACGAAGATAATTTAGAAACTGTAATTAAGAAATCAAAGCAAGCTGGAGCTGATTACATTTTATTTGCCCCGGGGTTAACTCTCCGAGACGCTCAAGCTGAGTTCTTTATTAAGAAATTAAAGGAAAGTAGATACAACCATGTTGTTAAACCAATATTGAATTTATATAAAGGCCAGATGACTCCCCCCAAGGACTATGTTCATAAGATGCACCAGAAATTATTAACTTTATGTCAAAAATATAACATAGCCGTTAGAGAAAAGAGATGGATCCCAAACGATTATAGGAAATGGAATTACAAAATTTCGGAAATACTTCTAGTAAAAGATTATATGGATGAATTATCACTAGGGAAATCCAATAAATCGTTTTATTGGGCGGGACTAACACTTAATAATTTAGAGGAATCAATTATAAATGTCTACAAAAGGGGAGAATTAGCTAAACTTAAGAATTTTAATTCTAGAGTTAAAGAATTTGTAAAACCCTATTTAGAAAAAATTGCAGAATTGAATGAAAAAACAGGTTTAGATAAATTTTTATGATAAATTCGATCGTAAAGGAAATTTCAAGCTTATTAATCCAAAACAAAAAGAATAGTATTTATAAGATACTAAATCCAGATATTTCTGATTATATCATATACGGTATGCGAATACTTGAAATAGAAAAGATCGTGAAGTCAGTTCACGAAAAATATGAGTGCAGTTATAGTACAGCTATAGAAGTGTTTAGAACTCTAACAAGAACTAATGTAGAAGAACTGAAATTTGCAGGATTTTTCTTTTTAAATCGGTTTAAGAAATATTTCAATGAAGAGATTGTAGATATAATTAGAGAAGA
>JBHLLM010000021.1:0-15886 GCA_048885575.1 Candidatus Hermodarchaeota archaeon | reverse complement strand
GGAGAGGGTATTGCTAAAATAGAGGGAAATGAAATTATTTACGAATTCTCAATACCCGTTGAAGTAGAAGAAAGTGTAATAGAAGATGTGAAATTGGATCATGGTGTTCAATTTGATTTTAAAATAGTCTTAGGTAAAACTGCTATCTATCCTGATGGAATTATAATTTCTAATATCTTTTCAATAGAATTAGAGTATCCTCAAAAGCCCCCCCCAGATATTAGTGAAATTATAATGGTAGTCTCAACAATTATCGTTTTTGCTATAATAGCCGGTCTTTACATATTTTATTTATATCAAATTACTCAACTTAAGAAAAAAATCAGAAGAATAAGGACTTAAAATGTCAAAAATAAAAAAGGATTCTATTAAATCAGAATCGATTAAAAAAAAGCCTATTTTTATAGAGAAGGCAGCATATCGTTCAGTTTTACTTTCAAGTATACTTGGCGGCATATTTTTAGTATTATCGATTATTTTAAACGGCGAATTTATTAAAATCTTCACGAGTGATGATCTACTCTGGGTAAGTATAGATATAGTTCTCAAAGTCCTCACAATTTTATTCTTCTTCTTCTTTATGATCATCAGTATAGGAAATTACAAGGAATTGACTGGAAAACCAATAAATTTTAAAATAATACTGCTTCTATTTTTCCTTTCATTAATCCAATCATTTAGGAATTCAATTGTTTTCTCTTTTACGCTTATAGGTTTATTAGTAATAATAGTTTACTTGTATGTAATTCAAGAAAGCTAAATACCATTAATAATTTTATACTCTAATTTCAATGCCGGAGAGAATTTCCTTTTTTATTGGTCATAGAGGAACTAGAATTGATTACGATGAAAATACATTAGAAGCTTTTGAAATTGCATTAAAATCTGGAGCTAATTATATTGAATTTGATGTTAGAAAATCTAAAGATAAAGAATTAGTTATTTTTCACGATTCAAAAGTTGATCGGATTACTTATTCTAAGGGATTGCTAGAAAAGTATACATACCCAGAAATTACTCGAATGCGCCTTAAATTAACCAATTCGCACATTCCAACCTTGAATGAAATTTTAAAAAGGTTTAAGAACAGAATCAAATTTATTATTGAATTAAAAAGCGAAAATATTAGAAATTATGTGATAGAAGCCATAAATTACCACAATGTTTTAAAAGATTGTATTATAAGTGGACGCAATTTATCTGATTTAGAAATGATTAAACAAAATTATCGTGAAAGCTGTGTATGTTACAATATTACTAAAGGAAAAGGCTTGAATCTTAAAGATTTTATGAAACAAAGCAAGGATAGGAACTTAAATTTTATACCTGATATTATTAGTTTGCATTCAAAAATGATCACTCAAGAATTTATAGAAATCTGCCATAAAAATGAAATATTAGTATTAGGTTGGGATTTTATAACATATAAAAATCCGTTAGCAGTTATAAAAGGTTTAATAGAAATGGAAATTGATGGTATTTTATTCGATAATTATAATAATATAAAATTAATAAAACTTTGGTTAGAAAAAATCAATCATGTTTCTTAATTTTAGATGTTCCAGTGGGAAGCACAAGAATAATATCATCTAGGGGTAATAATTTCCCCCACTTCTTTCTTTCTGCATCTAAATTATTCAAAAAAATTGATTTGATTTCTTTTGCTAACTTTCCTTTTGCATCTCCAGATTTAGATGGATTTATCATTATTAAATTTCTCGCGTTTCTAAAAGCATTAGTTGGACCGCATAAAATTTGTGGATAGAGTAATCGGGATTCTGGATCAGATTCATTTTTTATCTCTAAGAACTCAAAATCAAGAGCCAGTTCTGTTTTGGCATCTTTAATAAGATTTTTTTTACCTGAAATCATGAAACTTCCTTTCGGTAAAAATTCACCACTAGGAGGAGTTTTGGAAACTTGATCGGGTAGAACATAAAATACATCCACAACACCCCAATTTTCTTTCCAAGCTATTGAATAGCTAGCTACGAAGTCAGCAGTTTCTTTAATTGAGGAGTTTGGGATTTCTTTATTTTCGGGATTTTTAATGACGGCTAATGGCGATCCCGGAAAATTTGTATGAAATATTAAATCATTAGGGCTGACATATTTTTTAAATATTAACTCATTCGAGCTTGCATCTCTACCACCAATTACTAAAAATCCATCTGATGATTTAAACCATCTAAATTTTTCATACCATTTTTTTATGGGTCTCTTAATAAGAAAATCAACTTCTAAGTCAATTGATTCTTTCTCAATAGCTAATTTTCTGATCTTCTCTTCCGTCTTTTCAATCGCCGGAAGAGTTCCTTTTAACTTTTTTTCAGCTTTTTTGCCTTTATTGTAAATTGAATTTGCATTTTCGCCAACAGTTTTATCCAAATCTAGGTAAACTTCGTTATTGTTAATCGAAACTACAACTTGGCGAGTTGCAGGCACAATTCTAACAAAAAATATTAGATCTTTAAAATTTTCTTTTTTAGCTTCTTGTAATTTCGCATCTATCTCATCTAAATTATGACCTTTTTCTTTAGCGTCTAAAATAACACTAAAAAGTTTTTGAATAGCATTAAAGTTCGCATAAATAAAAGCTCCTTGTTCATAATACATATCCTTTCTTTCTTTAAGTTCTTCCAGATATTCTTGTTGACTTTCTAAGATTTTTTCTTGAGATTTTATTTTTTGGTTTACAACATGGTCTTGAGGCGTAATCATTTTAGTGGAATCTATTTTAGAGAAATATTCATCTACAGCTTTATTAAAAGAGTTGAAGCTTATTTTTTTACTATTCTTATAAAGCTCTAATTCAAAAGGAACGACGGAAATTTCTTCTCCTTTTTCATTAACGATAATATTTGCATTCATTTCACCAAAAATAAGTTGATTCCTTAATTTTTTGAACGCGTTAAACAATGAATCTACTTCATTTTGTTCTAGTTCTCCTCCCAGTCGATTTTTTTCAACTCCTGCTTTAAGACAAATCTCTTCAGAAATATCTCCAGAGATGTTTATATTTCTTGTTAACATTTTTACTATTTCACCTTCAAAATTGTTGATTATTTCATGAAAATCTTCTTGAGAAATAGTCAAAAAGTCCTTTCCCCGAGATTTGGGAAAAACATACTCCCTGTTAGCAAGGACATCCCTCTCTTTATATTTACTATAAACTTTTGCAATTTTTACGATACTATTTTCATCCACTAAAATGTAATTTCCCTTATTGAAAAGTTCAATAATAAATTTCCATGGTTTTCCCTCTGTATTACTGAGTTCGAATACAATAATTCTATCGAAATTGTACTGACTTATTGATAATATTTTTCTGTTTTTCAGAAGTTTTCTTAAAGACATAATATATTGGCTTGGATATTTCGGTACAGGATAATTATAGCGAGTAAAATTGATACGGGCATCGTTTTTAACAATTAAAATCTTTTTCTCATTTAATCTGGTTTTAATCTTTAGGATTAATAAATCCCCATCAATTTCATAAACATTATCTATTTTTCCTTGAGTTAGAGTGGTATCTAATTCTTTAGTAATTGCAAATACATCAAAATTGGAAAATTTAATTTTCTTTTTCATAGTGGTTTAGTTATTCAATAAATTAGCAGTTTTACTATTTAGATATGAATCGATAATTTTCTATTTTACTATTTCTTGGAGACATTCAAATAATTAGGGTAAGTCCAAATTACAAAATTTTAATAAAAAAAATAATATTTATAATACTAATTATGGTCAAAAAAGATAAACGGAAACCTAAAAGGATTAATATTAAAAAAGAGCGCCAAAAATTAATAAAAGAGAAGAAAAAGCTCCATCCTGATCAGGATCTTCATATAGATAAAAAAGCAACTAAAAAGATTGATATTAGACTTGAAAAAGAAACAAAATTATATTGGATTCGAGCGATTACAGCATTGTTTAGTGGTTTATTAGGAAGATTATTGTTAGGTATTCCAAATACCAAAATGGTTTTTGGATTTTGGTTGTTTATTTGGATGTTGTGTTTTTGGTTTATTACTCCTTTTGTTGTTAGCTTTTTTGTTTTAAGATATAAGTACGATAAAGAAGAATGGAACTGGAAGAATATAATAAAACCAGGGATAGGAATATATTTCTTTTTATTTATGATTGTTGCAATACTTACACATACCTTTTTAGCCTTTATTTAACTAATTACAATTGAATTGTTTGTTTAATCCTTTTTTCTATTTTCTCTTTAGAGCTAAAAACGATTTCATCCAACTTGTAGATTCTATTACAGTATACACATTGAATTTTTAATGGTTTTTCTTCGAGTACATTAAACTCTGTGTCTATTGGTTCTTCCGAATTGGAAATACAAGTTTTATTTTGGCACAAAATCAACTGTTTAATAATATCGGGGAGTTTTACCTTTTTTTTTTCAATAACTTTATAATCTTCGATCAAAGAGATCGTAGCATTCGGTGAAAGTATCGAAATCTGCTGCATTTGAATTTTGTTTAGAAACTCACCTTCTATTTTTATAATATCTTTTTTGTTATATTTCTTTGAGGAAACATTAACGCCAATTGTCATAAGATTTGGAGATTCACCAAGTCCAGTCAAATTGAGTATTGTTAGGGCATATCCGCTATCTATATGGTCAATAACAGTTCCTTTTTTTATTTTATCAATTTTTAATTTTTCTTCGCTCATGTTCTTATTTATAAAATTTTTTTATAAAAAAATGTTCCGAATAAATGTGATTAGTTTCTTAGTTTAATAAGAATATTAATATAAAGAATAAAATTGTTGATAATACAAAATTATAAGTTAAATTATCGTCTACATCTAAATCTAAAAAATCTAAAACTCCTATAATTATAGCTCCAATTAAAGGAAGCAAAATTAAGGGTAAAAGAGTAACATTATATAATTGATTTAAAAATAGTAATGTGATAACTCCGGATACATATGCTACGATCATTCCTGCAAATAATCCTTCATATGTTTTTTTGGTTCTACGAATTTTCTTGTGTCCAAATTTCCGCCCTATCAAGTTTGCGGCCATGTCCCCAAATATCGCCATGGTCATTGATGTGCATATAGAAAACGGGCCAATAGGCTGAAATGGGCCATACAATAAAGCAATTGAAAAGCAACCAATTCCCATTGAGATGTGTGGGCCTATTCGCATATGACGTTCTTTTTTCCTAAGAAGGCGATTAACTGGTTTTAAAGGATAAAGTTTTGGTTTTAAAATTCTAAAAAAGTCAGCTGTAAGAAGACCAATTAAGGATACTCCAACCAAAAAAACTACTAAATATTGGGTAAAAATCATTTTATTTGCTTCGATATTATAGATGGAAAAGAAAAAATCTGAAATTATACTCGGAAAAAAATCTAGTACGTAGACGAAAATATTTTGAACTAAAAAGCCAAGAGTGAAATAGAAAAAAGCAATCCCTAGGACAACCAAATGTGTTAATTTTCTATAGAGTTCGTATTTAAATGGGAGTTCCTCTGTTAAAATTGATTGTTCATCTTCCAGTGTTTTTTCTATTAATGTATATTTTCGCTTTTCCCTATAAACTGAAAAGAAGAAATGAGGTAGAAAAACAATAATGAATATTATCACGAAAATATCAAATGGGAAAACAATAAAACCAATATTAGAAATGTTTAGGGTATTTAAAATTATATTAATTGTGATACTAGTTATAAGTATTATTGAGTTTACTATATTATTAATAAAAGCTCCTTTTTCACTTTTCTTTTTCGCTAATACTGCTATATAGAGCAAGATCAATCCATATAAATATAAAATAGCTGTAATGATAATTGATAATAGATTCAAAAATCAACAATCTCTTTATTTTCTTATAGATATTATCTGTGAAATATTAAAATCTTTATTAAAATTGAAAAAAAAAAATTAAAAAAAAATTAAATAATTTTTCTAAAAACGAGTTTCGTCGATACTGGGCATATCTGATGCTGTTAATGCTTTTTGAATTTCTTCGTTCGGAAGTTCATAATCTACTAAATTCCCAACTAAGTATTCTTTATACGCTAATAAATCGAAAAATCCATGTCCACTTAAACAAAACACAATATTTTTCTTTTCATTGTTATCTTTAGCTGTTAAAGCTTGATTGATTGCTTCTTTTACAGCGTGAGCCGCCTCAGGAGCTGGTAAAATACCTTCTGTTCTAGCAAAGGTTAAACCTGATTCGATAACTTCAGTTTGATGATGCATAACAGATGATATTATTTTTTTACCAGCTAATATTGATATAATTGGTGCCATTCCATGATACCGTAAACCTCCTGCGTGAATTGGACTTGGGATAAAGTTGTGTCCTAAAGTATGCATTTTTAAGATTGGGGCTTTTTTCGCAGAATCTCCATAATCCCATCTATATTCTCCTTTTGAGACACTTGGACAGGCTCGTGGTTCTACCCCTATAATTTCTAATTCAGGAGATATTCCGTGTAACTTATCTCTTACGAAGGGAATCATTAATCCCCCAAGATTAGAACCCCCGCCCATACACCCAATTAAAACATCAGGTTGAACATCAATTTTATTAAGTTGAACCTTTAGTTCTTGGCCAATAATCGTTTGATGTAATAGAACAAAATTAACAACGCTACCTAATGAATATCTTGCTTTTTCGCTTCTCATACTATGTTCTACTGCTTCAGAAATAGCAATTCCTAAACTTCCAGGGTGTTCTGGGTCTTTTTCATAGTAATTTCTTCCAGAATCTGTAAGCTTTGAAGGACTAGCGTGAACTTGGGCGTTAAAAGCTCTCATTAGTATCTTTCTTCCGGGTTTTTGCAAAAAACTAGCTCGTACCATATATACAGTGCATTTTATATCGAATAAATTGCACCCATAAGCTAATGCTGAACCCCATTGACCAGCACCAGTTTCAGTGATCAACTCGTTAACCCCATCTCTTTTAGAATAATAGGCTTGAGCTAGAGCTGTATTTGGTTTGTGTGAACCTGTTGGAGAAACTGATTCATTTTTAAAAAATATTTTGATGTCATCTCCTACTATTCCAAGTTCTTTCTCTAAACCATATGCTCTATGAAGAGGAGTTGGGCGATGTGATCTTACAAAAATTTCCCTTAAATCTTTTGGAATAGGAATTAAAGGTTCTTGAGAAACCTCTTGAAGCACACACTCTTTTGGGAATATCGAGAATGCAAGTTCAGGAGGAGCAGGTTTTCCATCCATGGGATTTATTAGGGGCGTCATAGGAGCAGGTAAATCTGGCAAGATATTAACCCAATCCTTTGGAGTTTCGTTTGGATCTAATAAAATTCTTGTTTTATTATAATCTATCATTTCTTGTTCCTTTTTTATGTTAATTTACCATCAATTTTTTTGATGTCTCATTTTAGAATTGTAGCCCAATTATAATAATGCCCAACTGCATATGCAATTGAAATTTGATTTTTAGCAATAAAAAGAGCGCAAAATATGGTTTACCCGATGAAAAGCGTTTTTAAGAACGCCAAGGCCACTGCCAACAAAAACGAATAAATTCAGTAACCATAAAAATAAACCATCTTTTATATAGTGAAATTAATATTATCAAAAACTTATAAAGTTATTGCTCTGGATTAAGACAAAGTCAGTTATTTTCTTTCAAATATGCTTGCTAAATTTTTAGCTGCAACTCTCATAACTTTAACGGTCTTCATTAATGTGTCAATAACAGTTCCCGCGCAAACAATTACTAAGCGTCCCGCGTTACTCACAATTATGTAACCATTCTCTGCCCTAACAATTATTTCACTTAAATCTTCTTGAAAAAGTGTTTTAATAGTAGAGCTTCCAGTCATTAAAAGAGCGCTTGCAAGGCCACAAAATTGATCTCCATCAACTTGGTATTGAGGTAAAGCTGAAAATGCGATTTGATACCCCTCCAGACTCACAAGTGCGATAGCTTCAATATCCGCATTTGAAGTTATAAATGTAATTTGAGGGCTAATTTTTTCAATTTCTTCGGGTCCAATCCCTAGATCTGTGCCGAATTCCAACAAAATCACCTTTTACAGCATGTAAGTTAATTTGAAATTTGACTCTTCTTAAATATTATTAATATAATATTGATACTTTTTATTTCTTTATTTTTTATCTTGCTAATTTTGAATTAAAAATTTGGAAAATCAAGATAACTTAACCGCTTTATAATTAGTATTGCTAAAAGTTAAAATAGATCATTTTTATTTTTTATAAAAATAGATTTGAAAAATAATAAGACTATGATAACAACACGAGAATCCATTAATTATCAATTTTCTTTAATTTTTGGGTATTCTAGCCCAACAGATTTAATAGTGGGTGATGTAATTGGACCAGGTAAATTAACAAGAGAGAAGGTAAACGAGTTATCCCAAGAGGTAATCAAATACCTTAAAATGTATAATGCGATCTTACGAGATTTCGCTGGTTCTGAAGTTTTTGCTATCGAATTTGAACTGTATAATTTCGATGAAAAAGATGCTATGACAAACATATATCCTAAATCAATGTTATTAATACCTGGTAAGTTTAAAGATTGTGAGAGTTTATTGCTTGCATTAAAACCAGAAACTGGTTATCTGGACCCTCATAAATCGAGAGAATCAATAAACAATATAAGCGAGTTATTTTATGAGATAGAAGAATTTACAAATCGTCCAGAATTAGATCCAGAAAAAGACCCTAACAAGAAAATTCAAGTTTTTGAGAAATTTGCAACTCGTTTTAGTAAAAAACTTTATGGAGATTTAATTGAGGATAAATGGAACAAGAAATTAATAGGTTTAAGCATATCTTTGCCAACTGAAAAAGAACTGTTATCTACTTATGCTTCAATAAGATCTGATGTTAAATTTCTTTGGAATAAAAGACCGATTGAACTTTATTTCTCGAATCATAAGTTTGAACGCTTACAATCACCATATTATGGGAAATCGACGATTGATCATTTGAAATATGCAATTTCAGAACCTAGTGCAAATTTTATTGTCGAAAAAACATTAACTCTTGGGACAAATCTTCTAAAATTAGCAAATACAGGGACTGTAGATGAAACTCAAGAGGAAATTATTTCATATATCCTAAGTGTCCTCATAGAAAAAATAGGAATGATTAAAGAAGCTCACACTAATGAGGAGTTAATCTCAAAAATCGAGCGTATCTTGAAAGATTTAAGCGACAAATTTGAGATTTTTTTCATTAATTCCAATAATTTTCTTACTACGGGGAAAATTGGAAATATTTCAGAGCTTTTAGACAACTATAATAGATATGTTATGGATAATGCAGGGATAAATAGTGATATTTTTTCAGCTCTTTGTCAAATAGCAACGAAATCTATTAAATTGTCAATAAGTAAAGTAGAAAAGCTGAGATCTATTGAACTTAGCTCGGCAATGAATTATTTTACAGAAATCGTAAGGAATAGCTTTAAATTTTTAATCGAATCCTTTCCTAGATATCTCTCAAGCCGAAGATTGAAAACATTAGTTCATAATTTCATAAGAAATGTATATAACAAATTTAACAATGAGCAGAAGCCCTCGAAAATATTAGGACAAAATATATTAGAGAAGTTTGAACAACATTTAATATCTCAAATTGAAATAAATCCCGTTGTTTTGCTAAAAGCGGGAAAATATAACGAAGATTTGTTAAAAAGAGAATTTAAAAAAATCCTAAACGACAATATAGATTCCTTTTTTGGAAATATTAAATTGAACATTAGCGATTTAATTGCTTTTGCAGAAGTACAGATGGAAAAGAATCCAAAGGCAATTGAATCACATATAAAGAAATTTGAACGCTATTCCGGTGATTTAAAGTACTTACTTAGTTATATATTACGCTATTCTACAATTAATCGATTTTTAAAAGAAGAACCTGATATAGAAATAAAGGATCCAGTTACTTTTACAAATAGGTTTCATCGGTTCTTAGAAAAGAGAATTGGTGGAATTAATTTAATCTGGAAGTCCTATATTTTAGAATGGATCAAAGATTACGCTAAAAAATTTTTCAATATGGAAGAAAGAAGAGATTGGAAATTAGATGAGACTTTATATGAATTCATAAAATATCTTGAAAACCGTGAATCGAAAGAGCAAGAACCAGAAAATTTCTATGGATTTTTGGACAAATATATCCAAAAAGTCTCAGATCCGTTTGAAAAAGAGAATCTAATTGATTTTTATAAACAGTATGAATATTGTATTGATATTAAAAGTGCATTTCCTAAATATATCCAGAGTAAGGTTGAAAAAGAAATTAACCTGTTTATTACAGAACAAGAAAAATTAATTCCTATAGAATATTTAAACATTGACGAGAAAGAAACATTCAAGAATTTTATAAAAGAAAAGGAGTTAAAATATTTTTCAAAATTAATAGCAAGACCTGTATCCTTAATTTTAAAACAGGAATTAACAACTGAAGAAAAAGAATTATTTAACGCTGATTTATTTCATGTGTTTGAATTTAAGTATTGGCATAAAAATACTAAATATGATATTTCAGACAATTTTAAGGAAGTTTATAGAGAATGGATAAAAAATTTATGATAAGTGGAATAAAGAGGAAGTCAACTGCAGTAGAGAGTACGTCTAGGTTCTTTCAAACAATAGATTTGATAATATCTCATCTAAAAAGAAAGGCAGATAAAGAAAAAATTTTTGAATTGATTAGTGAAAATCCTAATTTGCGATCGCTTTTAATTGCTACCGCAGCAGTTCATTTATATCATTATATGGGTATTAAGGTACAAGAATCTTTAGATTTACATAAGTTAACAATTGATTCTACTCAACTATTGGAATTAACAGAAAAACAGATTTTAATGGAAGAAGTTACTTCTTTATTAAAAAACTCTTTTGAATTAGAAAGAGGTATTTTTGATGAAATAATTGATTTGGAAAATCTGTTTTTAACTCTTTTAATAGAAGAAAGGCGCGGTAATCTTCAAGAAACTGAAAAAGAGAAAAAAATAGAAGATATTGAAGAACAAATTGAATTCGGATTGTTAAATATCACATCTAAATTTCCATCCTTTTACTTTTACGATTTTATAGGTGATTTGATTGGTCTTAATGATGAAATAAGAAGTAGTATTTTAGAGGAAGCTGCAGCATTAAAAAGTGTTTCTCTCGAGATAGAAAAACAATTAGAACTCGAAGAAAAGGAAGATAAATTTATTGAAGTATTTACCCTAAATAGATTAATTGAAAGGATGCAGACCCAATTTGAATTCAAATCTTATAAGGAATTGCAAGTTCAAACAATGTCTGTAAGAATGATAAAAAGGAGAATATTAGAGCATGAACTTAACAAATATCCTATTTCTATATCCGGATTAACTAGATATATTGAAGGAAACAATCTAAAACGGGAAACTATTAAATATATCAATAATGCTTTAGAAGAAAATCTTAATTACGAACAATTTGAGGAAAAAATCCTTTTAGATTTAAAATATGAAATAATAAAGCAATTAAAAACAAATCCTAATGATTTTATTTATTTTCTCCAGAGTTTATACGAATCTAGTTTTGAAGATGTTATATTTTTGCTTAATAAAAGGGGAATTAAAGATAGTTTACATTTAATTAATATTGACTATGAGTTAGTTGAACATGTAAAGAAAAACATGATTAGATACAATATTAAAAAAGAAGATTTAATTCTTTTGAATGATAATAAAAAAAATCTGATTCATATAGCAAAAAAAGCGTTATGTAATCTTAAATTTCCTTACCTTGAAAAATTTATGATAAAAATAGGAGATCTAAAAGAATTTGATCTATTTAAAATCCTTTATAGAAACGAAGTTGAATTTGATGAGCTATGGGACATTTTAGAAAAGAAAACTGGTTTTTCAATTAATAATTTGAGAGAATTCGTAAGGAAAAAGCAAATTATTGACAATAAATTTTTTCAAGAATTAAAATTAAGTAATTATTCGCAAATAATTCTACTTATTAATTACGATGAGATTTTTACCAATTTAGTAACAGATTTATTTTATAATATTTTAGCAAAAATGCTAAGGCAATTAAGTAGGATCATTGAATCATATGGTATAATTTCAAATGACAAAGCAATATTTTCACCCGCCTTAAAGAGAGCAAATCTAAAGAAAGATGTCGAGGAATGGGGTCAAATTAAATTAGAAGAATTGAGTATTAAGCGTTTAATGAAAAGACAAAAAGAATTAGTAGTCGTTTTTAATGCGATAAATCAAGTTTTTTTAGTAAATGGTTTTATATTATCTCGTTTAACTAACAAATCCCTAAAGGAAAGCATTTTTGAATTAAAAAACCAAGAGAGCTATGTTTATAAAGATATTTTACCTTTAAAATTGAAGGCAGATCTTGTCTCTCCTATATCATATTGTATAGCCTATGATTTAGTTAAAAGGTTTGAAAATTATGGAGATTCTGAAAAACTAAAACTGGTTGATTCTAATCTAGAGAAACAGAGAAAAGAAAATGATAAAAAGAAAGAGTTACGCAAACTACAGCAAGAGAATCCCTTTAATTGGATCGAAGGTAAAATTACTTCTACTATAATGGGAATTAATCGCCCTGGAATGAACCCTAATCAATTCTATTGGGAAAAAAAAGATACAAAAATTGCTATAGAGCAAATTATAATTCATAGCGGTTTAACAGATGACCCTTTTAGTAATTTTTGTGAATTCTATTATTTTGCAGTAGATAAAATTAAATCCCAAGTTGAAAATATGAAATTACCTACTCGTGAAAAAATTAAAACTCAAGTATCTAGTTTCATTGATGAAGCATTATACGAGAGATTAAATCATAACCCAAATTCTCAGGAAATTAGAAATCTGCTGGAAGGAGAGAGATATAAAATAGCAAAAAAAATAGCGGTAAAAATAGGGAATTTATTAGATAAAGCGCTTTATTTAAAATTCAAGCAGAAATCGAAGAAATAACTAAATATTTTTAGTTAAAATAACAAAAATAATAAAATTATTATAATTTAATTTATTTACAATTTCAATTTATAATATCATTTAACGCAAATAATTGAGTCATGTCAGGGTTAAAAACAGGATTAGGCTACATAAAGGATTCTTTTTCTCAAATTATTAAAGGCTTTATTCTTTTTATATTAGTTACTTCTGGTTTGGGATTTGCTATCCTATTAAGATTTTTAGGTTTTAATGGTAGTACAATTGTATCCGTCGGTATATCTCTGGAAGCTATTTGTTTAATCTTAAGTTATCTGCTTCTGCGAAAATACGTAAAGCTAAAAGAAGAAGAGAGCAGTAAAAAGCAAGAAAGAAAAGGGAAAGTTAAATAAATTATACCCCTTTTAAGAATTTCTCCCAACTTCTTTCATGAATACGCTGTGAAATTAGATAGTTTTTTACATCAGTTAATAAAATATGAGGATCATATTCCCATGCTTTCTTTCTATTGAAGGAAATGCATTTTATTTTATGTAAATTAAATATTGATTTAATAAAAAGTCCATATGTCGCGACTTGGGGCAAAGAAAGCAAAAAATTACCTTCGGGTTTGTAATCTATAACTTTTATTATACCGTCCTCAATTTGGATGAGATCGATATGACCGGTTATATAATTTTCTTCAACTTTTTTCCATATTGGAACCTCTATTGCGACTGCATTCTGATCTCTTATTAAAATATTTTTTAAAATTGGTTCATGGCCGGGTATTTTCCCAATTTCGTTAATTTTATAAGAATCGTATACATCGTTCACAAATCTCGGTAATTTTGAATCGGAATCATGTAGTTTAATTTTTCCTTCCCGAATTAGACTTTTACTAAAACTTGTCATAAAGGCAGGCTTTAATCCTCTAATTTTAAATTGTGAAACACGTGGAAGATTTCTAAGATTGAACAAATCATTTGGAATAGTCCCTTGATAAACCTTTTTAAAATATGTTCCAAGAGTTCTAAATTCCTCTCTGTTTTGAACTAATTTTGCTTTATGATGGACGATATTCCAATTAAATGCATATGGGATATTCTGATGTACAAAAATCTTTTTCTTAAGCATAAAATCAAATATTTAGAGGATTAATTTAAAAAAATCTATTAATCAATAGTAATAATTTAAATTTAAAAAAAAAATCATATTAATGATTTATTAATTTTTTAAACCTTTATTTTTTTTAGAATCTTACGGTTATTATTAATGATAATTAATTTTAATTCAAATT
Source organism: Candidatus Hermodarchaeota archaeon (assembly GCA_048885575.1). Taxonomy (GTDB): domain Archaea; phylum Asgardarchaeota; class Lokiarchaeia; order Sigyniarchaeales; family SOKP01; genus SOKP01. Next base: position 1,657 of record JBHLLM010000021.1, on the reverse strand, counting down.
CATGAGAAAAGTTTAAGCGGACCCGGCAGGATGTTCGTTTGAATTATAAACCAACTCAAAATTTCGAACCTGCGACTTTCGGATTAGAAGTCCGACGCCCTATTTACACCGCTTATACTGGAATAAAAACAACCATGCTAGGCTACGGGTCCTTTGTTCTAAAATAAATTATTTAAATCTTTATTATGAATTTTAATAATCAACAATAAATTAAAATTTTACTTTTATTTTAAAGCAGACTAAATGCTTTTTTATATCTTTTCTCCAAAAAGGAGTAAAATCTTGGTTATTAAGTTAAATTCAGAAAATTCTGTTCCAAGAATTAGATTCAGACTATTAGTTCAACTAAAAATGGCTTTATTTTAAAAATCTATTATTTTTCATTGAATTGGTTAACTATTGTTTTGAATTAGAAGAATAAATTAAAATTAATTACTCAAAAATTTAAGGCTTTTTATAAATAATTTCTGAATTTCCGTACGTTTCTCTTATTGAGATATTTATAGAACAAAATACTAAAGTTACTTGTACTATAAAATTTATTAATAAAAAATTAGGACTTTTTTAGAATAAAGAAAACATATTAATAAAGAATCATTTACCCCGTCCTTTTTTCGCGCCCAAACTGGGTCTTGTCTTTTCAGAGCCCCATCCTTTCTTATGTAAACCTCTAGCTCTTTGGCCTGCAGAAGTTAAACCTCTTGTAACTCTTCTAGTGTGTTGAGGTTCGCAAATCCAATTAATCTTCGGATCAGATTTAATGACGGGATGATTCGGGTCGACCATAATAACTTCGTAATACCAACTCCTTCCGTCGGTATATATTTTATAGCTATTTAATACCTCTAGATTTGGATATTTCCGCTGTACGCGTTCTTCAGCGACCCATTGCAAATTTTTACCGGTTGTATACTTAGAGACACCCATGGCTCTGGGTTTTCTTCCTCTTTTAGGTCGAACTTTATGCATTCCACCCTTTCTAATTCTAGCTCGAATGATTATGTAACCTTGCTTGGCTTTGTAACCGAGGGTCCGTGCTCTATGTAATTTGGTAGGTCCCTGGACTCGTTCAATCGATTTTCCTTTTCGATATTCAATTCCTCTTTTCCAATGATTTGTCTTATATCCAGTTTCGTGTTTTTCGAATGTGTCCTTCACATGGCTATATCCAGACTTCATGATTTAGGCAATCTCTAATTTTGTAATAAATATTGAAATCAAGTAAAATTAATTAATTTTATTATTTTATCGTCTTTTTTGATTATGAATAATTTTATAATTTCACTCTGATTTTTATAAGTAACAAATCCTCAAATATTCTACTACTGGAAAACATGGAAAGGGAAGATAAAAAGGAAACAGATTTGAAAAAGAACTTAGAGGTTACCGATGAGGACGGTTTGAAAATTGCTTACGATAGAGAGGAACTTGAGCACCAATTTCCTCAATTGATGCGTGAATTATCTGAAAAGAAGAAATCTCTAAAGATCGAGGGTGTCGATTATGAAATTGAACAACTAAAAGTAGAAGGTAAGGTAAATCAAGACCCTAAATATTGCGAAGACTTATTTAATCCCGGTGCAATTGATTTTATTCGGCGATGTACAAAAAAGGAAGATGCTTTAGCTATTATAGATTATCTTCTAGATAGAAAGGA
>JBHLLM010000020.1:0-16337 GCA_048885575.1 Candidatus Hermodarchaeota archaeon | reverse complement strand
CCCAAGTGACGCCCAACTTGGTTTATAATTTTTTAAACCACAATTTATTTTTTTTTATATTATTTTAAATTATCATATGCATTTAATAAGCTTGAAAGAACTTCTATCTTTAAGTCTAATAGAATGAAGAGATATTAAAGATTATTTTGAATTACCTTCAGAAAACTTAATGGTTAGTGAGAAATTTATGTCAACGCTCAAAAAATGGTTCAATTTGAACTGGATGTTCGAATGTCCTGATGCAATTTTAACCTGTTCGACTCTAAAATGCGGAGAAAAGTCTTATATAGTATTTGGAGGGCACGATAAGACTTTATATTTAATGAACGAAGAATTGAACATTCTTGATAGTGTTACTTTTGATGGATGGGTAAGAACCACTCATTCTGTAGATATTACAAAAGATGGATGCGATGAAATACTCGTAGGCGCGGGAGATGGCAATTTCTTAGTGGTGAAACTTGTAAAAGGAATCGACAAATTAGCAGGTATTATGAATTATAAATCTAAAGGTAAAGTTCTTTCTGTTACTGCTGGTGATTTTACTAGGGACAATAATATTGAGCTCATTTATGGAAGTGAGGATAAAACTATTAAGATTTTTGAAAATATAGATTCTAAAGAACCGAAATACTCCCTTTATTACGATTCCTGGGTAACAGCGTGTACACTAGGATATTTAAAAATAACTGATGTTGATACACCAATTTATGGTTTATTAGCAGGTACTAAAAATGGTATGCTTCAATTAATTGAATTTAAGGAAAATAAACCTGATATCGTTTGGCAGAAAGATTTAGGCTCTCAAATTAATACAATCGAGATAGGAGATGTTTCTAACGATGGTTATAACGAGATTGTAGTCGGGACGGATGATTCTTTCGTTAGAATATTTAATAGCAGTGGAGAGGAGCTAAAATCAATAAAGATTGAAGAAAGTCGCCCAATATCCTTAAAGATTATAGATATTGATGGAGATAACGCTAAGGAAATCATTGTAGGGTGTGCTAATGGAAAACTTAACATATATCATAATCCTAAATTAGATTCATTAGATATTGAATTAAAATGGAAAGCTTCTGCTGCAAATTCGATAAAGATAGTATCATCAATCGTTAATCCAAGTGATGGTAAAATAAACATTCTGTTTGGGGGATATGATCGGACTATTAGATGTATAAGCGACCTTGAATTTGATGAAACGCCTCCATTAGATATTCCGAATAATATGATTATGTCAGAACCTCAACAAATAATTACAGAAACAACAACCCAAAAACCAATTGTATTTGAAACGGTCCCCACAAACATTAGAGAATACATTTTCAAATATCTAATAGATAATAGGATAATTGAGGGAATTGGAGCGGAATTAGAGAAAAGGGGTTATCTTACCGATAGTGTCGTCGAAGAATTCCAACGAATGATCTCAGAAAAAGCCGATTCTTTCGAAAAAATTACTTATTCAGTCTGGACATTACCAGAAGATCAAATTGGTGTTGGTGGTACCATCAGAGCTCCAACTGAACCTCCTGCGAAGAAAACCAAAAAAATTAAACCGGTTGTTATAGAACAGGAAGTACCAACCCAAAAAGGTGGTGCATTGATTGATGCCTTAAAAATGGATATTAAAAAAGAAAAAGAAGATGTAAAGAAATCAGTATCAAGTACGGCAGCAGAAGTGAATATTAAAACTATAATCATAACCCATTTAGAAAAATTCAAACTAGTGCCAACAAAAACTAAACTGATAGAAGATTTAGTCATCCTTGGATATGATAGAGATATGGTAGAACAACAGATTGATAAATTACGAATTGAAGGAGTAATTCTTTATTCTCGTTCAGATCCAAAAGGATGGAGTTTAGCAACCGATTAACCAACTTTACGCAAATATAAATTCTCTTATATCCTTTTGAAAAGATTCGAATTGAGTAATTTCTGAAAAATCTTTATTTGCATACCTAGAAATAAAGAGATTTAAAATTGGATCGATTTTCTGAAGAAATTTTTTTACAAACTTATCGGTGTCTTTCTTTTTTTTATCTACCAAACCGTACAAAATGATTGGCTCTTTATAATCACAATCAGCAACTTGTATTTCATACGCTCTGAAAACAAATAAAATATTGCTTGCTTCTAAATATTCTAAAGATAAATTGTTGAAGGCATTCCTAGCAAACAAATTAATGGCTGAAATAAAACTGCCCCTCAAATCTTTTTTAGCTTTATCGAGATTTTCTTCTTTTTCTAACTTCTTAAACTCATAACTGACTAAAATAAATCCGCGAAAAACAATACCGATCTCGTAAAGTTCTTTCATTTTATCTTGTTTGATATTTGTTAGCAAGAGGTTTAAATTAACTCTATTAACCTTATAATAATTTAAATATTTATTATTAATCCAAAATTTCAAAAAAAAAGTTAGGATACTCCTTAGTTTTTAGGTTTGTTTTTTAAAATAATAGCTTTTTCAGGACATTTTGAGACGCATATACCACAACCAAAACAATATTCTTCAAAAAAAGTAAATTTATCGTTAACAAGTTTTCTTGCTCCAAAATTACATATCTGCTCGCAAATTTCGCAATCAGTGCATTTATTCATATCAGTATATGCGATAAAATCGCTTTTAATCATCTGAGAAGAACTATTTTTTAAAAATTGGTTCATTATTACACAGCAACACGGACAGCAATTACATACTACATAATAAAATAACGGATTAGGAAAATAGATAATCTGATGGACTAATCCTCGTCTGTCACATTCTTCTAAAAGCTTCTTTATCTCACTTTTTGAAACTTTGACTAAATTTTCGGATTTATATGGAATTTCGCGCAGTGATTTTCCAAAACCGATATGAATACAGGTTTTAATTGGATGATCACAATTCGGAATATCTGAACATTTTCTTTGCGTTTCTCTACAATAACAATTAGAAATGCCAGTAACCTTTGATCTACTAAGAAGCGCTAAAATCTCTTGAGATGGAAGAAATTTAGTCTCAACATCAAAGTTTACATTCAATGGAATAACTTTTCCACCCCATCTACTCTTAAAAATGTACTGATTCACAATTTTAACTGTGTCAATATTGAACTTGGAATCAAGAAACCTAAAAAGTTCGAGCATTAAATTTTCAAAGGCTCCGAAAACAAAGGACAATATTTTACCAATAATTGGTACTCTATCTAAAAGAGTGTCAAATTTAGTGTGAAAATATCTATATGGGAAAATCACTACGAACCAGAACAGAATCTAGTTTTAAATTAAGAATGAGAATTATCTAATTAATTTAATTATTATTACTCTTTCCTTTAGGATAATTTGTATTGTGCAAATTGATAATTTTTTAAACAAATAGTATTTTATTAAACTTATTCTAAATTATTTATATTATATTTTTCAAATGTGATATCAGTTATGTCTAAAGAAAACGAATCACGCTTCTGTCCATATTGCGGTATTAAACTCAAACATCCATATTGGGAGCATATTCAATCAGAACACCCCGAACGATACACACAAAAAGAAACTTGGGTAAAACTTTACCAAGATTATAGAAATCTCGGAATGGACGAGGAAATATCGTTAACTGTTATCTCTGAATTGTTTAATGCAACAATAGATGAGATCAAATCTTTCTTGAAGAGCAAAAAAGCTTTTTAGTCGTATTTTTTATTCTTCAAATTTAAAAAATAAATAGTTTAATAGTAAGAAATGCAATAATTATATGTTAATTATATTAAAATTCTTCCTCGTCTTCCTCTAACAGTCCAGCTTGTTTCAATAAATCCTCAACGCTGTCTCGCATTTTCATGACTTGCTCGTTTTCTGTAAGTTTAAGATTATCTATAACCGTATCAGAAAATTCCATAAATTGTTTTATTGATTGACTCGAGAACTCTTTAATTTTTTCTGAGGTATCCTCAATAAACTCTTTACCGCTTTCACCAAATGCCCCGCCAACGAAATCTATAAATGCGGTATTCAGTTTATCTAAGAGAGTTTCTTTCTTCTCTTTTTCACTCATAGCAGTTTACCTTCTTTTTAATTGGTTTAATATTTATTTCGTTTTATTAATGAATATGCGTTAAATAATTTTTTCAAACTCTTATATATAATGTTTATATTTTAACAGACACTAAAACCTAACTCATTATTTATTTAAAATTTTAAAAGATATTAAAAAAAGGTATTAAAAATCAATATCTTGACCAATTCCCTCTTTAAGAGCTCTATCATAGACTAATTTTCCCACTGCTACGTCTTGCGCGCTAATTCCAACAGATTTAAATATAGTGATTTCAGATTCAGAAGTACGGCTTTTTTCCTTTCCTGTGATAATATCTCCAATTGAAATAATATCATCTTTAGAGATTATTCCTTCATCAATTGGAATGATATAATCTCCTGCTTCAGCTAAACACGCCTCTTTTAATCCAGCTATAAGTAAAGATGCTCTTTTAATCGTTGTTGAATCCAATTCTCGAGCATCAGGGGCATGCGCGCCTATAGAAGAAATGTGTACACCTTCTGGAATTTTATCACCTGCGAATATTGGAATAGTACTCGTAGTTGCTGCTACTATAATGTCTGTATCAGAAAGTAGATCATCACCAGAATTCGTAATATAAACTTCAATTCCTAACTCTTTTTCAATTTCGTTTTTAAAGCTTTCAGCAGTATCCCTTTTAAGATCAAATACTTTACATTTTTCTAATTTTTGGTTTAATCCGTAATAAACTCCAGAAACTTGCTTTCTTGCTTGTACACCCGCACTATAAATACTCATTGTAGTGCTATCATTTCGAGCTAAGTATTTAACAGAAACCCCGGTTGCTGCTCCAGTTCTCATAGCAGTAATAAGACTACCGTCCATTATTCCAACAATATCGCCTGTATTTATGTCTTGAATCATAATTTTCGCCAAAACAGTAGGCATATTGTATTTCTCTGGATTTTTCTTATAGACAGATACAATTTTAGTCGCTAAAGCGCTCATATCACCCCCAATAATACCAGGCATTATCAAAGTTAATCCTGGAGCGGGATCAGTAATAGCAATTCGTTGTGGAACAAGTGCATTACCAAGTGTTAGTTGCTTGTAGGCTTCTTCTACATATTCTAGAGCATCTGCCATATTTAATAATTCTGCTACATTCGCTTTAGTTAAAATTCTTACCATCTTTATATTTACACCTTTTTTCAGTTTTAAAATTAAATATAGTATTATTCTCGAGCTATTAAATTTTATATTCAAATTTTAAAATTATCTAATATTTCTTGATTTAAGTGAAACATTATGAGTAAAGATCATTTCCTCCATGGATTTTTAAATCCTAAAAGCGTGGCTTTTTACGGGGCTAATAATAAAGGAGGTTCTTTAGCCGCAATTCTAATCATGACCCTCATAAAATTCGAATATTCTGGAAAGATTTTTCCAATCCACCCTAGATTAGAGACAGTTATGGGTTTTAAAACTTATAAAACCATCTCAGATGTTCCTGAAATTCCTGATCTTGCCATTATTGTATTAGCACCCCAAACTGTTCCCCAAGTATTTAAGGAATGTGGGGAAAAAGGAGTGAATAAGATAATATTAATATCTGGTGGCTTTCGTGAATTATCTGGTGACCGTAAAAATACTCTTACTGAAGAAATTAGTAAAATTGCCAAGAGATATGGGATTCGTTTTATTGGTCCAAACTGCCTAGGCGTCTACAATAGCTGGTTTGAGAAGACAAATGAAAATACCATGTTTAATATAGTTATATGGGAACACCTAAGAAAAGGAAATTTTTCAATCGCATCTCAGAGTGGTACACTTTCTTCTCATATATGGTATGATCCAGATAATTTAGATTTAGGATTAAGTAAATCTCTATCCGTTGGAAATGAGGCGAATATTGACATCGTAGATTGTTTAGAATACTATAAAGATGACGAAGAAACAGAAGTTATTGGGCTTTATATCGAAGAATTAAAGCGTGGAAAGAGATTTTTAGAATTAGCAAGAGATATCACCCCTAAAAAGCCAATAATTGCAATTTATGTAGGGGGTTCTGAAGGAGGTAATAGAGCTTTACAAAGTCATACAGGTTCGCTCGCGGGCGATTCAAAGATATACAATGCCGTATTTAAAGAAACAGGCGTAATAAAAACTGATTATGTTCAAGAATTCTTGGATATAGCTTTAATCTTGTCAAATAAAATTTTACCTAAAGGTAACCGAATAGGGATTATTACTAATTCAGGAGGACCAGGAGCTATGATCGCTAATAATGCAGAAAATCATGGTCTCGTTGTCCCCGAGTTTTCTGAATCGCTCCAAAAGGAACTAAGAGTAATCTTACCCTCGAATGCGAATTTTAATAATCCTGTGGATTGTACATTTGATATGAATCTTCCCTATTTTTATATAACCCTTCCAGAAATTTTAATGAAATCTGGTGAAGTAGATGCGATATTTCAATATGGGGTTGTTGGTTTTCAAGATGTTATGGACGATTACCTCCAGAACGAGACAATCGCAAAATGGGCAGAATTTGAAATTCTATCAGCTGATAAAATGGATAAATTAGCTGAACAATTACTACAACCAACCCAGAAGAATAGTCAAAGGTATTCGATCCCTATATTTTACATTAACCCCATGAGTTTTACATGTCCATGGTCTAAGAGGTTAAGAAAGAATGGAGCCCTTCTTTTTAAATTGTGGGATAGACCTGTAAACGCTTTAGCTAAGGTATGTGAATATATTTCCTACAAACAAAAAATTAAATGAATTACAATATTTTTTTTGACAAAGACAAAGCGCAGTAAGAACCATACATACTGCTTAATTAATATATGGATAATAAAGAAAAAAGTTCAATTTAATTTTACTAATCGTAGAAGATGTTCTGGGTTTAAATTTAAAAATATACTACCAAGAATCAAACATATTCTATAGTCTATAGTGATACAATTTAAATTTATTCAAGTAAAACCAATATTATGGATTCATATGATAAATTGCCCAATGCTGAACTTATACCCGTAGGAGACCTCTCAAAAAAGTTTTTAGAATTAGGAATTAAAACTTTTAAAGAAGCGTGTGATTATGTGCACGATATAGACTATGGGTATAATTCAAATTACGAAGATAAAATGATATTCTTTAAAGAAAAAAAAGGTTCCTGTACATCCAAGCATGCTGTTGTTGCAGGGCTAGCACAAGAACTTAATATCCCTCTTTATAAACATGTGTGCGTGTATAAATTTACAGAGGAGGTAACGACAGGGGTTAACAAAATTTTAAAAAAATACGAAATTCCTTATGTGCCTATGGTCCATTGCTTTCTGGTGTATAATAAATACAAATTTGATCTTACTGAAGGAAATTACAATGGGAAAAAGAAACCTATAGACGACTGTATTCACGCAGAAAGAGTTGATCCATTTATTAGTAGAAAAGATGAATATTTACTTTTTAAAAAAGTATTAAAAAAATTTATTCTTCCATCCAAAGAAATGGAAGGAATAGCAGAAAAAATACTTTTAAAAGCGAGAGAAGAAAGTATTACTCTTTTGAAAAATTGCATTTTATTGTAGTTTTAATGGGTTCGGTAAAATAATTATAAGTTATTATATTCTAATTATTATGGAAAGCGATAGAAAGAAGGAAACTGAGGGTAATGTTGTTAATTATACAACGAAACCGAACACAATAACTTCCTTAAAAAGCGATTTTAGAGCGATAGGGGTAAAACCCGGTGCTGTTATAATTATGCATAGCTCTTTAAGTAAAATTGGATGGACTGTTGGAGGCTCAGTATCAGTTATCAGAGCTTTAATGCAAACTCTAACTCCCGAGGGCACTTTAGTAATGCCAACTTTTTCTGGTGGCAACTCTGAACCATCTAAATGGGAAAATCCTCCCGTACCTAAGAGTTGGTGGGATACGATTAGAAAAGAGATGCCTGCTTTTGAACCAAAAATAACCCCTACTCGAGGAATGGGAAAGATTGTCGAAACTTTTAGAAATTGGCCTGATGTTCTACGGAGTAATCATCCAATATCATCTTTCGCAGCTTGGGGTAAACACGCTAAAATTATTATTGAAAATCATGAATTAAAAGGAGATCTTGGCGAAGGATCCCCTATTTCGCGTCTATACGAACTTGATGGACAAATTTTACTGATAGGAGTTAGTCATGAAAACAACTCATCAATACATCTTGCCGAATATAGAAGCGATTTTCCCGGTAAAAGATATAATAAAACTGGGTGCGCAATGCTGATAAATAACCAGAGAAAATGGGTTGAATGGGAAGAACTCGATGTTAATAGTGATGATTTTGCACAACTTGGAACGGAATTTGAATCAAAAATCAATTACAAACCCGGCAAAGTTGGACTAGCAGAGAGTCGATTGATTTCATTACGAGCTATTGTAGATTTTGGAATTGAGTGGCTAAAAGAGAATCGAAAAGTTCCTTAAGCTTCCTACACAATTAAAGTCATGGTGTTTTATAAATGAAAATGAAGAATGAAACTGCAATTGTAACTGGCTCCACAAGTGGGATTGGTAAAAAAATAGCCGAACTATTTCTTAAAGAAGGATGTAAGGTTGCGATTTGTTCTCGAAATGAAACTAATGTTAACCAAACTCTAGCAGAATTTGAAAAAGAATTTGGCGATTCAGTTATCGGTATGCCCTGTGATGTTTCTGATCATGCTGTCGTTAAAAAACTTGTTGATACCACCATTGAAACTTTTGGAACAGTCCGCATATTAATAGCGAATGCTGGCGTGAACTTAAAGTATGGTCCCTTTCAATATCTAACTTTAGACCAAGTAAACTCTGATGCAAATAAAATTATTGGGATTAATTTAATTGGAGTATTAAATTCAATATCTGCAGTATTACCCCAAATGATAAAACAAAAATATGGGAGAATAATAACATTATCCGGGGGTGGAGCAGATAGACCAATGGAAAATATGACCATTTATTCTGCCTCTAAAGGAGGTGTTGTTGCATTTTCTCGATGTTTAGCAAAGGAGTTTGACGAGGATGAAAATGATATCAAGATAAATATATTCCAACCCGGAATGGTAAATACAAACTTATATAATGTATCATTGATAGATTCCTGGAGGGAGAAAGACACTTTCGACTCTCATATGGAATTGCTAAAGGAACATGTGATGACGGATGTTGAAAAGAGTAGTGCGGCCGTAATTCCATATACATTACCTACATGTAAGGAAAATGGAAAAATTTTCAGGGGTTTTTCGCTTCCTAAGATGATCCGAGGATTTATGAAAGTATCAAGAGAAATGAAGCGCATTAATAGAACTTGAAAAGCGTAATTTCAAAACTAATTAGACCTTTTGAAACAAAATAATTAAAAAAAAGATAAGGTTAGATAACAATCGCAAAAAAAGTTTTTTACTAATTATTATTTTATTCCTTTTTTATTTTAGTACTTATTTAGATTTATTACTTACTTAGAAAATAATTCTTTAACTTAATAGCGATTTCGTCTTCCGCCACCGCCGCCTCTACTATATGAATTGAATTGAGGAGGCGCTTTTTCGGTAACGACGACATTGCTCGCTTGTGGGCCCTTTTGACCCTCAGTAATTTCAAACTCAACCTTATCGTTTTCGTTTAATGTCTTATATTCGTCATCTCCACCAGCTAACGCGGTGTAATGAACGAAGACATCGGTACCTTCTTCAGAATTAATAAATCCAAAGCCTTTTCGGCTATTAAACCATTTTACTGTTCCTTTTACCAATTTTAAGACCAATTTTTTTTTGAAAATAATTCTTTACATTTCAAAGAATTAATTAAATTAACGATTCATAGATAATATAATTTTTCCTTTTTCTATAAAACTTAAACGAATTTCTAGCATGTAGAAGTTAATCTACCCAAAAATCTTTTGCCATCCTCCTTCTTGTTTGCCATAAACCAGCTTTATCAGTGAAGCCGATGATGCCTTTGCCTTGATCTGCATCTTTAATTTTCCACATTCCGCTCACGGCTCCCGTTAAAGCGCCAGATAAAACTTCGAACCCTTGAGCTGTGTATAAATCACATTCAACGCCTCGGTTAATAATAAATTTTAATTGGCGCATTCCTTGGTGATTTTTAGTTTTAAGTACTTCTAGGAGGCGATTAACTTCCTCATCAAGTTGGTCGTTATCAACAACTCGATTCCATAGATTCCATTCAACTGCCGTTTTGCTGGGATGAAGAGCTCCTATAAGATTAATTTCTTTAGCTCTCCTCCGTCCTATTAGGCGAGCCAATCGCGTAGTTCCACCCCATCCGGGAGTTATTCCGACATCTACTTCTGGCATGCCCCATTTGGAACGTTCAGTTGCAATGACAAAATCGCAGGCCATAGTAATTTCTAAACCACCGCCTACAGCATATCCGTCTACGGCAGCAATTGTAATTTTATCTAATTCTTCCAGTTGGTTAGCCATATTTTGGTAATATCTTACGCGTCGAGTAATATCGTTAGCGTTTCCCCACTTAAACATTTCTTTAATATCATCACCAACGCAGAAGTTAGAACCATTGCCTTTGATCACTAAGAATTTGAGGTTGGTAGATTGTCGTACCACTTCAATAGCAGCAACAATTTCTTCTGAAAGTTTCATACTTAACGCGTTCATAACTTCGGGTCGATTTAGATAAATCCACGCTGTTTCATCAATTTCCTTATAAATTAAACTTTCAAATTTCATAGTTTATTCTTAATTAATTATTAATTTTAAATATATAGAACTTAAAAACCGCTTTTCTTCAACTATTTAGATAAAATTTATATAATAGAGCATACTTGATTACAATAATAATGTTCATGAATAATACAGCTTTAACGAGCTCAGTAAAAGAACTTTTACGGAAAAAACTATTACTTCAGGCATTATTACAATTATTATTATGAGCAATACGAATCCGCTTTATCTTTTTCTCTTAAATTTTTGACGGATTTGTTTGCTACGAGCAGAAGATTTAACTGAAAAAGATTAAGGGTTGGATTTATAATCTCTAAAGAAAGAAAATTGATGATAAAAATTATGTATGATCCGCAACAGATTGAAAAAAAGTGGCAAGATAGATGGATAAAGGCAAAGATATTTGAGGCTAACCCAAATCCTGATAGAGAAAAGATTTTTATCACTTCTCCCTATCCTTATGCTTCTGGACCCGCACATATAGGGCATGGACGTAGTTTTGTAAATGGGGATGTTTTTGCAAGGTATTATCGGGCGAAAGGTTATAATGTATTGTACCCTATGGCGTTCCATATTACGGGAACGCCTGTATTAGCAATATCCTCGTCCATTGAGAGAGGTGATGAAGAGATGATCGAGAGAATGAAAGATTATGTGTCGTTACATACTCGTGATGAAGGAAAGGTAGATGAAATTGTTGAGAGTTTTGTAGAACCTTGGAGTATAGTAAAATATTTTTCAAATACTTATAAAATTGATTTTAAATCAATTGGTATGAGTTTAGACTGGAGACGAGAATTTACTACAGGTGACAAACTATACAATAAACTGATAGAATGGCAGTATCATAAATTATTTAAAAAGGGTTATTTGGAAAAAGGAGAATATCCAATTTTGTATTGTCCTCGTGATGGAAACGCTGTAGGCGAAGATGACATCTCAAGAGGAGACGAGCTCAATCTGGACATAAATGAGTATACATGTATAAAATTCCCTTATGAAGATACATACTTAGTACCTTCGACGCTGAGACCAGAGACTATTTATGGAGCTACTAATTTATGGATTAATCCAACTGGAACATATGTATATGCTAAAGTAAACGGAGAAAAGTGGATCGTGTCTGAAGAAGCAACTAATTTGTTGAAGAATCAAAATAAAGCTATTGAGATATTAAGAAAATTGAAAGGATCGGAATTGGTTGGTAAAAAAGTTAAAGAAGTATCTGGAAACCGTGAACTTCTAATCTTACCAGGAGTTTTCGTAGACACTTCAGTAGCTACTGGAGTAGTCTATTCCGTTCCCGCACACGCTCCCTATGATTACATAGCACTAATTGATTTACAAAAAGATACAGAAATGCTAAAAAAATATAAATTAGACAAGGAAGAAATCAACGGCATTAAACCGATACAAATTATTGATTTAAATGGATTCGATGATATTCCAGCAAAAGTTTACTGTGAAAGGTTTAAAGTTGAATCTCAAGAAGATTTTGATAAACTAGACAACGCGACTTCTGAAAATTATAAAAATGAATTTTATAATGGAATTTTAAATAATAAGTGTGGAAATTATGAAGGAATGAAGGTTAGTGATGCTGTAGGGATGGTAATTGAAGAATTACTTGAAAAGGGTAAAGCAGATAGATTATTTCTTCCCATTACCAAAGATTTAGAATGTAAATGTGGTGAACATATAATTGTTTCAATACTGAAGGATCAATGGTTTTTAAATTATAACGCAGGAAATTGGAAACAAGAAGCTTTTGAATGCTTAAATAGCATGAACATTGTACCTAAAAAATATCGAATGAATTTTGAGCATATCTTCAATTGGTTGGAAAAGAGACCTTGCGCGAGAAAGAGAGGATTAGGCACTCAACTACCTTTTGACAAAGATTGGATTATCGAGTCTTTAAGTGACTCTACAATATATATGAGTTTCTATACAATAATTCACTTATTAAACAATAATAAGATACAACCAGAACAGCTTATCCCTGAATTTTTTGATTATATTTATCTTGGAAAAGGAGATATTCAAGAACTATCCGAAAAGACTAAAATTTCTTCAGAACTATTAAAACAAATGCAAAAAGAATTTCTTTATTGGTATCCCGTTGATCATCGGCACACTGCTATAATGCACATCTCGAATCATTTGAGTTTTTATATTTTTCACCATGTAGCTATTTTCCCAAAAAAACATTGGCCTAGAATTGTTTCTCTAATAGAACCAGTTATAATTGAAGGTCAAAAAATGGGTAAATCCATAGGGAATGTAATCGCACTTGCGGATATCCAAAAAAATTATTCAGCAGATTTATTCCGGTTTTACATTTCTCATAGTGCAGATTTTGGAATAATGGTAGATTGGAGAGAGAAACAAATTCAAACCGTCAAGAATCATATTATTCGGTTTTATAATTTTATCGTAGATAATCTCAGTCTTTTGGAAGAAGTAGAAGGAAAAATTGAAAACATTAAAACCAAGTATTCAAAGATAGTTCTATCAAAATGTAACAATAAGTTTATTGAAGCGGAAAAAAGTTTAGAGGAATTAAATTTAAGAAAATACCTGCAGCTGTCATTTTACGAAGTATTTAACATTCTACAAGAATTTAGTAAATTTGCTGAGGATGAAAAAGATGCTCTGGAAGTTTTTAAAATAGTGTTTCCTGATTGGATCAAAATACTTTCGATTACGATGCCGCATTTGTGTGAAGAATTATGGGAAAAGTTGGGAAATACAGAATTTTTATCAAGTATTATTTGGACAGATTTTGGCGATAATTATGTTGATAATGAACTTGAATTAGAATTCGGTTTTATCTCAGAAGTCGTTGATGATATCTTAAATATTCTAAAGATTGTTAAATCTGGCAACTCTGGTAATATATACTTATATACTGCTCCAATCTGGAAACAGCAAGTATACGACATTATTAACGCGAAAAAAGGAGACTTCAAAAAAGTAATTGAAGAATGCAAATTTAGCAATAGCTTAATGAAAAACAAAGATTTGATATTATATGTGAAAAACCAAATCAAAGATAGAATTTGGGAGAAGAATTCCCCTCCTTTAAAGGAAAAAGCACTACTAGAAGAATATAAAGATTACATTGAAAAAAGAGTTAACAAAAAGATTCACATTAACTCAGATTACGATCCAAAAAACCGCGCAGTAAAAGCAGTTCCATTCAAACCAGCGATTTATGTAGATTTTTAAGTTTAGTTCAATTTATTTAACTTGCAGCCCATATACTTGTTTGGGAGTAAGATATTGAGGGAATTTATCGATTAGGGCTAAGCGTGCTTCATAACACATATGACATTCATCAACATATGATTCTTCATGCTTAACACCTAAATCTTTTACTAATTGAGTTGGACCTCCTCGAAGCAAAGGACCACATATTGGGTGATCATCAGGTTTATAATCTCGTATCAATTCTGAAAGAGCTGTTTCCCAAAAATTACCTATACTTAAACCTTGGCAGATCTGGGCGTTACCAAAAGGATCAACATGAATTCTCCCAAGACCTATAAAATCTTCATATGGGCACTCAATTAAGGCGTTCCATTTTCTACGGGGTAAACCTTCAATTAATGTCTCAACAGCCCTTCCTCTAAAGGTTACACCTCCACCTATCACGGGTTCTCCCTTTTCATACTTGGATTCAGATCTCAATTCTACTGTAGGTTCATTGATACTGATTGAAGATACAGGAAGCTTTAATTTATTGGCTGCGCTTCTTGCTATTTTGGATAAGTTTTCAGTTTCAGTTCCAAAATGAAAATCATCATCACTTACTGTAAAGTCTTTAACACCTAAGTCAACGAGATATTTCA
The DNA here is from genome assembly GCA_048885575.1 of Candidatus Hermodarchaeota archaeon. Classification (GTDB taxonomy): domain Archaea; phylum Asgardarchaeota; class Lokiarchaeia; order Sigyniarchaeales; family SOKP01; genus SOKP01. The sequence continues at coordinate 1,734 of JBHLLM010000020.1, read as the reverse complement.
GCCACAATTCTGCATCCTCAGTGCAGGTTGCCCAATATGAATTCGTAACAATACCAATTTTAAAACCTTTTTCAGTTGCGAGTTTAATCCCTTCAAGCATTATAGGATAAAACAGAAAAGGTTCACCACCTTCAAAATAAATCCATTCTATTGTACCAATTTTGACTGCCTCGTCAAGAACACTTCGAATTTGCTCCAAAGTAAATGTACCTTCAGAATGGGGCCCACAATACAAAAAACAATGGTCACACTCAAAATTACATTTATAAGTGAGAAGAAAATGTATTCCGGTTAACATAGTAATTTCACATTAATGTTTATTATGAATAGGTATGCAATTCTTGAAAATAAAATTAATTAATAAAAATACATTTGATTCTTTAAAATTTCTTAAAATGTGAATAAACATGGCAAATCCTGTTATGATGTATGAAAAATATTTCAAAGACCCGAAAAGGGAGCCAGTAATGGTTGATTATGTACGAACTCCAATAGGTCGGAGAAAAGGAACTATAGGAAGACATAGAGGTGACGATTTGGTTGTCCATTGTTTTCAAACTATCGCAGAAAGAAATGCTTTTGATTTAAATCTAATTGGCGATTCGATGATTTCTTGTAATAGCCAAATTGGAGATTGTGCTTTAGACATAGGGAGAACATCAGTTTTAGCAGCTCATTTTCCAGTAAGTATACCTGGAATGACTATTAATCGCCAATGTGCTAGTGGTGCTCAATCAGTTATGTCTGGTTGGCAAGCTATTGCTTCGGGTATAGTCGACGCTATAATTTGTGGAGGAGTAGAAGTACAAAATCGATATCCAATTATGTCCGATTCGTACGTTTTTGATAATGAACAAAACAAACCTGTAATGGTTGCTCCTAATAAAAAAATTTTGACCAATCCCGAAGTTGCTGAGAAGTTAAAGGAGTATAAGACTTCTTTCGCAGGACAGATTAATTCTGCTCATGATCTTGGCTTGCATTGGATGAATAAATCTGGAAAAACTTTAGAGGAATTTAGACACGAGGTAGATAGTCTTTCCTTCGCATCTCATCAAAAAGCAATTAATACTTGGGAGGATAGAGCGAAAGAAATTGAACCAATATGGTGTCCTAAGCTTGATGAGGATGGAAATCCTATGTTAGATGAAACTAACGAAGTCGCGAAAGATTCGAGTTTATCAGTTCTTACTGAAAGAGACGAAGCACCTCGCCCTGATACAACCATAGAGAAGTTAGCAACTTTAAGAACTATCATTGGTAGAAAAAGCAAAGCATTTTTAACTGCTGGGAATAGCTGTCCTACTAGCGATGGGGCTGCTGTTCAACTCTGGATGACACGGAAATTAGCTGAAGAATTGGGATTAAAAATTAGAGCTTCCATTGTAAGTTATGCTGTAGTCGGAACTGATCCAATTTTACAACTAACTGGACCTATTAAGGCAATGCCATTAGCACTCGAAAGAGCGAATATGACCTTTGATGACATGAGCTTTATTGAAATTAATGAAGCTTTTAGTTCGGTTATATATGCGTGTTGCTACGAACTTGGATTAGACTGGAATGATCCAAGATTTAATCCTTGGGGTGGTGCGATTGCACTAGGACATCCAACTGGTGCTACAGGAACACGATTGATCGGGACAAATGTCCATCAACTTGAACAATCTGGTAAAGAGTTCGCTATTAGTTCAATGTGCGTTGGTTTGGGAATGGGAGCAGCAACGATTATAA
>JBHLLM010000019.1:0-16728 GCA_048885575.1 Candidatus Hermodarchaeota archaeon | reverse complement strand
CCTTCGGAATTTACAAATATGATTCTTGCCGATTCCTGAGCTTTTAATTTATCCTTAAGCATATAGGTTAGAATAAACGACCCGAGATAATCTACTTGGAACCCAAGTTCAAGATTATCTTCCGTAATTACTTTTTTTGTTGAAAATACCCCTGCATTATGAATAAACACATCAATATTTAGATTTGAATTTAAAAGCTCGTAACCAACATTCTGCACATCGGAAATGCGGGAAAAATCTGCAATCTTATATTCACATTCAACACCAAAATCATGACGAATTTCTTCGCACACTCCTATTGATTTTTCTTCATTTCGATTAATCAATAAAAGATTAGCTCCATGGGACGCATATTTTCTTGCAGTCACATAACCGATTCCAGATGTTGCTCCAGTGATAGCCACTCTTCGTCCGTTAAATGCCTCATCACATTCTTTAATCTCAGCTTTCTTACTCCTACGCATGTCACGTACCATGCCTATCCATCTAATCGGTTTGAAGTATTTATTTATGCGAATCACCCGAATCTGCTCTTAATAAACTTCCGATATCCTTTTCCAAGCCCAGGAATATTATCAAAAATATCTCCCCAGAGATCGTAATAGTCCCTCTGTTCAATAATTTTACCCTCTTCGTTCAAAGTTATCCTACTCGCTCCAAATAAGGTCGAGCTAGGATACTTCTTAAAGCTTAATGTCATCTCCCATTCAAACAAAATGATGTTCCCTTCAAAAAGAATGTTGGTAATTTTCATCTTTAAATCTTTAGATCGATCAGTCAATCGTTTGGTCATTGGTTTAAATTCTTTCATACCTCGAATTTCTTGGATTGAATCACGAAAATAGATATTATCGTCATAATATGGGAGGATATGCGACCAATCAGGCTTGCCTTCTGTATTGTAAATTTCTGTCCACAGTCTGACAAACTTTTCCTTACTGTCAATTCTGTTGCTCATAAGAATCATATCTAATGATGTATTTTAAGAATTAATATTCATTTAATATAAAATTTCACAGTTTATATACAATTTAATAATAAATCATAAAATCGTTTAATAAATACATAAAAATCTGAGTTTCAATATATTTCTATATTTTAACATTTTTATAATTTGATCCACTATTTATATACTTTTTATTACTTATCGCTTTACTTATTGTTTGATTTGCTTTAATTATTGTAGAGTAGTTATTTAAACTTCCAATTTAATGCATATCTCAAATAAAACTTAGGGGATTCTTCATGATACATAGTAAAGATTAAAGCATAACCTATATTCTCCCTCATATTAGATTTCTGAAAGTAATAAAAAAGTGGGATTTTTATGGTAAAATTAACTGGAGGAGAAATTATAACTAAATATCTCATAAAAGAAGGTGTGAAATACGTAATCGGAATACCTGGCCATGGGAATTTACCATTGGTTGATGCTTTTTTTAGGGATAGGGATAAACTGCATTTAGTTCAACCCAAGCAGGAAATGTCAGGAGTGCATCTTGCTGTAGGATATTATAGAGTCACTGGGAAACCTCTGTGTGTTTTCACATCGATAGGACCCGGGGCAATTAATACGGCAATTGGCATCGCTGATGCTTATGTAGATTCTTTTCCTTGTCTCGTAATCACAGGAGATACTCACGTGCATATGAGAGGAAAGGGAGTTCTTCAAGAAATAGAAAGACAAAAAGATTCGAACATGCCAAAAATTCTAGAGCCTATCGTAAAACGCAGTTTTGAGGTTGATACTGTAGGACAATTACCAACAGTGATGCAAAGAGCATTTAATATCATGTTAACAGGGCGAAGAGGACCTGTACACATTGATCTTCCTATGGATGTACAAGCTAATGCTATTGATATAGAAATTCCAGATCCTTTAGAAAGAAGATCTCAAGGACGAATTATGGGTGATCCAGAGATTATTAAGAAAGCAGTTAAGTTACTAAAAGATGCGAAAAGACCAGTTCTATTTATTGGTGGAGGTGCTATTAGTTCAAATGCTTTCGAGGAAGTCAAAATATTAGCTGAAAAAATAGGAGCTGCTGTAGTTGTAACTATGATGGGAAAAGATATTATAGATAACTCTCATCCTTTATATTGTTGGTCAGCAGGGTCAAAGGGAACTACAATAGGCTTAAACATGACATCCAAAGCAGATGTGATTCTCGCTTTAGGTTGCAGATTTGCAGATGAGACAGCTAGTTCATACAAAACAGGTATAAGTTTTTCTATTCCACCGACAAAATTAATACACATAGATATCGATCCTCACGAAATTGGCAAAAATTACCCCGTATCTGTAGGAATTGTAGGAGATGTTAAAGCTTGTTTAGGTCAAATATTGGAGGAACTCAACGATTATTCAGTCGATTATAAAACAACTGATTATTTTAAAGAAATGCAGGAAGAGAAAAAAAAATGGTTCGATTACCTTGATGAGTATCGAGATGATTCAAAAGTACCAGTAATGATTTCCACTGTTTTAAGAGAAATTCGTAAATTTTTCGACCGTGATGCTGTAATTGTGACTAGTTCTGGAAATGTTCAAGCTCAAATGTTACAAGAACTAGAATTTTACGAACCAAGAACTTGTCTTACAGCGGGAGGGTTCTCAACGATGGGATATAGCATTCCAGCTGCGATAGGTGCAAAGTTAGGATCTATTGATATCGGAAAACAAGATAGGCAAGTTGTAGCTTTAGTAGGAGACGGTGATTTCTTGATGACTATTTCTGAAATATCGATGGCGGTACAACTTGGATTGGAGAATATTTATTTCGTTGTTTTGAACAACCATGGTTGGATTGCTATTAAAGACTTACAACAAGCTGCCTTTGGAGAGGATCGTGGTTACGGAACAGCCTTTGAAGATAAGGACGGGAATTCTTACACTCCAGATTTTACCAAAATAGGTGAAGCATTTGGGTGCTATGCTGAAAAAGTATCAAGAAAAGAAGAGATTATACCAGCTTTAGAAAGAGCTTCTAAATCTGCTAAGCCTGCTGTAATAGAAATCGAAGTACAAAGAGTTTATCCGTTTACTGGAAGTCCAGCAGTTGGATGGTGGGATGTACCAAAGCCCATGTACTTAACTGAGCAAAGAAAGGAATATGAAGAGGAGATTAAGGGAGAAAAACTTTAATTTTAAAATCAATAGATTGAATAGTGTTTATCTAATTTTTTCTTGAGTGATAACGGAAAATTATGTTTTTTAACAAAATAATTAAAAACTAAGTTATCTATTATTTTTTGCTCTTTAATATAGTTATAGTCCTGATTTAATCTCTTTTTATCAATAATCTTTTGAACTTGAATGTGAACTTCAAATTTAAAACTAGAATCCGGATCAATAAACGGCAAAGCATGAATTCCAGTTAATTGAATACTATTCGTATTATTTATTATTCCCTTAGCAAAATAATTGAAAAGAGAACTATTGAGTAAACCTAGCAAAAATTCGATTGATACAGATTTGGTCTTTGTAATAAAACCCATTGCTTTATTTGAATCCCATAAGCATCCTTCAGGCATGTATCTAGCAGCCAAACGAGAGCTCACTCCACTTATCACGATACCTTCTTTTTCAAATGGTACGCTTCTAGGAATATCATAAAACTTAACAGAATCTTCACTCCAATCTAGAGCTTCTGAAATAGGCCTATAATATTGTTCTGATCCTCCTCTTTTTAAGTATGGTTTCCAACTTTTTGAATCTAAATGTTCCCTCTTAATGATTTTGTATTTATTATTATCCTCCTTTATCTTTTCATTTCTCTTTCTAAATATACTTGCTAATTTAGAATCTTCTATCGCCGCAACATATTTTTTATTATTATGTGTATGCATGCCTATATATCCCTTTATAAAATCTTCCAATTTAGGTGCTTGATCAAAAAAACTAATAACCTCTTTCTCAACATCAATAAAGAAAATACAAAAAGGTAATGAATGATATTTTTTTTGTTGAATATATGAAACTTTTTTAGGGTTGTTATAATCCTCTTCATTCATAACTCGTGAAACTATGCGCATACTATTTAGATCTCTCATCTGCTTACTAGAGCATTTTTCTAAGATTAGAATTACGGGATTGGTGCTAACATTTTGATCGGAGAATAACCCTTTAGGAGCTAAGAGAAGTTCGTTAATTAAGCAATTTTCTAAGATAAATTTCCTTAATTTGGTGTGAGTGTTAAGAGATAAGAAAGAGTCACTTGTAATAAAACCCATTTTTCCTCCTTCCTTTAGTCTCCATATACCATTAACAATAAACATTGAATATGTTTCGTGAGCATTGATACTTCCATAAATTTTTTTCAATTTAGCCCTATTATTTCTCACATAACTACTTGATTTATTTAAGTAAGGAGGATTTCCAACAACAAAATCATATTCCCCATAACAATCTGAATTAAACGAGAGTAGGTTATCAATGGATTTAAAATTTACACCTAAATCTTCAATTGTTTCTTTGTAGTTTGGATTTATATCATAACAGAAAATTTGGGAGTTATTAACACCTGAATTTATTAAAGCTTTAACGAAAATTCCAGTACCTACACAAGGATCTAACACTTTTTGATTTTTTTTAATTTTCCCTAACTTAGATACAATATATTCTGCAGTTTTTGGTGGAGTTAATACAGTTCCTAATTCCTTTTCCATTAAAGTTCAATCGTTCATTATTTTTAGAAATAATATCTAAATTAAATTTGGTCATCAAATACTATTAAGTTATCGATGGTCATTTCACATAATCTCTTTAATAAGGAACTATCCACCTTATCTACTGTATCATTAACCGAATGAATATATTCATACGATTCCATATCACCAAATCCAATACCATGAAAGCCTTTCTTTTTTAAATAGTATCCATCAGAATGAGAACCAAAGTATATTTTCTTCGGGTTTCTTTTTATTTTTAATCCTTTATTATTTTTTAAAAACATATTAAAAATCGTATGAATTTGATCTGCCATCTTTTTACCCGGAAAGAGGTAAGAATTTTTTGCAAGCGCATCAAAATTTAACATTATTGACTTATGTTTATTAACGCGAGTTAACTTGTAATAAAAATTCCTGATTCCCATAGTTCCACATTCTTCTGCGCCTGTAAATACAAACCATAAATTATGATTATTTAATCTGAATTCTGGATTTGAAAAATAGGCAAGTATTTCAAATACGCATGCAATCCCTGAAGCATCATCAATTGCTCCAGGAGATTCGTTATTTGTCGTGTTTAAAAGAAAAAGTATCATGAAAATAAAGTTAGTAATTACCGGGAAGATTCCTATAATATAAAACAAGAAAGAAATTGGAATAAAAATAAAATTCTTCGCAATAATAATAATTAATAAAAATAGACCTGAAAATACCCATGTTCTTATAATTCTAATACGCCAAAGTATAGAAAATCTTTGTCCTTTTGAATCTAAATGACACATGAACAAAATGGTTCTTTCTTGGTCATTTAATTCATTCTTGTAAGTGTCTGGATTACTCTCTTTCGATTTAAGGTCAAGCTTAACAAAAAGATTACTTGAATTTAATACTCTTGGTAACCTTATCGATTCTGGTTTTAATGCAAGCATAAATAAAAACCCCAGTATTGCACAGATTATTATTAAAAGAAGGGATATAATAAACGACGCAATATTTAGATAGAATAAAAAGAGAACAGTGAATCCTAATAAAAATGCTAATTTTGGATAGGTTCTTCCAAAAAACGTACTAAATCTAAAATCTTGGTTGGAAGGCTTAAGACTCAATTCTTCTACTTTTTGCATAGCCAACCTGAAAGCCTTCTTTTCTCCCTCCGTTCCAGATAATCTGGGAAAGGAGAATGTTTTTAAATTTTCTACGATACGATTTTCGTCGACCATTTTAATCACTATTGGCAGTTTCAATCCAAATATGCCCCATATTTTGCAGAATTCACTAGTTTTCTATAACTACTTAAATATCCGCTCTCAATTTTAAGGATAGGTCTTTTCCAATTTTTTAACCTTTCTCTGACTTCTTCTTCAGATATTAAAAGATTCAACTGACGATTCTTCAAATCAATTTCAATTTCGTCTCCATCTTGGACGATTGAGATTGGTCCTCCTTCAAACGCTTCAGGGCACACATGTCCAATACACGGACCTCTTGTTGCGCCCGAGTATCTCCCATCGGTTACCATCGCTACGGAATCTCCTAACCCCATGCCTATAAGAATTGCAGCAGGTATTGATAATTCTCTCATACCCGGCCCCCCTTTAGGACCCTCATATCTAATAACTAATACATCTCCTTTTTTTATTCTATTATTCATTAAATCCTTTCTTAAAGCCTCCTCCGAGTCATAAACTTTGGCTAATCCTTTATGATATCTCATATCTTCATTAACAGCACTTTGTTTTACAACAGCTCCTTCTGGTGCTAAATTGCCCTTCAATATGGCAATTCCTCCTTCTTGTGAGATTGGATCGTTTAGTTCTCGAATAATTTGATATTCTACAGGCTCAATTTTTGTAAGATATTGCTCTAAAGTCTCTCCGAATACATTTAGAGTAGATAAATCTAAAAGACTCGATAATTTCTTCATTAAAACTTTTACTCCTCCCGCTTCGTGAAATTCTGAAAGGTTATATTCAGATGAAGGTTTAAATTTAGCTAATAAGGGAATAGATTTACTTAATTCATCAAAATCAAAATGGTTTAAGTTACCACCGATTTCATGAGACAGTGCGCACATATGTAGAATCATATTGGTTGATCCGCCAAAAGATAATGCTACCTTGCACGCGTTATTTATTGATTTGCGAGTTATTAAATCTAAGGCTGTCATCTTCTTTTCAACCATATTAACAATTATTTTTCCTGATTCTTTACTCAATTCTTCTTGTTCTTTCCCTAAAGCGCTTGTGGTCGCGCAATTTGGCAGTGAGAGCCCCATTGCTTCAACAATACAAGCCATGGTATTCGCAGTTCCCATCATATTGCACGCACCTGGAGAACAACATGTTTCGGACTCAATCAGGTATAATTCTTCTCTAGTGGTTTTACCGGCTTTATATTGACCAATTGCCTCCTTTATGTCAGATGTTACAAAAGTTTTTCCCCTTAATGGGCCATCTTTGAATTTTTTTGGTTCCATTATCCCTCCAGTGAGAAAAATCGTTGGAATATCACATCTAACGGAGGCTAAAAGCATACCTGGGATTATTTTATCACACGAACATAACATTACCATTCCATCGAAATTATGCGATTTTACAGTAGTTTCAATTGATGCGGCTATAATCTCCCGCGTTGGTAGAACCATGTTTGAATAGCTACCTGAATTAGCAATTCCATCGCATATAGCAATTGTATTGAATTCCATTGGAGTTCCTCCAGCACTTTTTACTCCGTCTTTTACGAATTCACTTAATTTACACAAATGAATATGTCCTGGATTTATTTCATTCCACGAGTTTACGATTGCGATTAAAGGTTTTTCCAAATCTTGATAAGAATATCCACATCCTCGTAATAATGCTCTTTTATAAGCTAAAACTGGGTCCAAATCTTTTTTTTCTGACACTATACTTTACCAAATCCACTCAAGATTTTATTATATGTAATTTAAAATTACATCTAAATATTATTTTAAATCTTACTTCTATATCTAAATCTCATTAAGTTAAAAATTTCTAAAATCTAAGAGAGAGACAAGAAAGGCCTCCATCCATTTTTTGAAATTCAGACATTTCAAGCTCTATAACTTTAAAATTACGGTTTTGAATTTGCTTCTTTAAGTTTGGATAACCTTTTGGAATAAGCACATATTTATTTATCCTCAAACTGTTTGTCGCGTAAGCTTCGCTTTCTTTTACTTCAATGAAATCATACCCCTTGAAATCAATATGACCTTTAAGTTCCCCTGAAACAAGTAAAATTGAATCTCCTAAATAAGAAAGTCCCGTTTTTAGGTGAAGTACTTTTTTGAGAGGAATTTTGGACGAAGAATACCCATATCTTTTCAAAATCTTTACTAGCTGATCGGCTCCTTTTTTATTTGTTCTCTTAGAAAGTCCTATGTAAAAATGTTCTTCCACCTTCAATACATCTCCTCCTTCTACTGTACCAGGGGGCCTTATTGATTCAATATCGTCATAAAACGACTTTAATTGTTCCCTAATTTCAATTTCTTCACCTTGTCTACTCTTTACACCAAGATTCGTAATCACAGAGAATTCTTTATCCACAATTGCAGTATCTTCAACAAAAGTAGAATCTGGAAAGCGATCGTCCGCGTTTAATTCAACTAATGAAAGTTCACATCTTATTAATGCTTCCACATATTTTGAGTGCTGTAATAGAGCTCTTTGATAATCTGGTTTTCCTAGCTTGGAGGTAGAAATCCCAAATTGAAAGTTTTTGCATGGTTTTCTAACAATTGCTCGTTTAAACATATTTTTACCGCTTCACTAAACAGATTAATCTACTTTTATCTAAAGATAACCATAATTTTATATAATTCTTTAATAGTTTAATTTTCTTGCGTTAAGAAACAGAGTTATATAAATTTCATAAATAATTTTATAAGATGATATGCTAAAAGTTGGCATTATTGGAACTGGTGTTATTTTCGATCTAAATATTCTTGGATATTTGAATAATGAAGATGTTGAAATTACATGTTTATGTAATAGAACTTTAGACAAAGTTAAAAATAAGATTGAAAAATTCAAACTAAATAAGGATACTCGAATATATTCTGATTATCATGAAATGCTTGATAAAGAAGAATTAGATATTGTAGAAATTCTCCTTCCTCACAATCTCCATGCCGAGGCAAGCATCTATGCTGCTAAGAGGGGAGTAAAAGCAATCTCGGTCCAAAAACCAATGGCTTTAACGCTTGAAGACGCCGATTTAATGATTGAAGAATGTAAGAATTCGAACTCAATTCTTTCAGTTTATGAAAATTTCTTATTTGCTCCACACATAGTAAAGGCAAAAGAGCTAATTGATTCAGATTATATTGGTGATCCTTCCTCCATTCGAATAAAAATCGCAATGGGTGGTAAAGGCGGCTGGAAGGTTCCAAATAGTGCTAATAAATGGAGAGAAGATCCTAAAATGGTTGGAGGTGCTAAAGCCGGTTCACCGGTACTACTTGATAATGGTTGGCACGCTTTTTCTTTAGCAATGTGGTTTTTTGGAGAGGAAATTGAAAAGGTTTTCGCCTGGACGGGCAACTTTAAAGGGTTGGATGCACCAGCATATGTAATGTTCAAATATAAACAAAATAAAGAGCATCTTATTCCCCAATATGGACAAATGGAATTCGCATTAATGCCAGAAATGGAAATTCCTTCAAGATATTATCCCACTGATGAATTCGTAGAGGTAATAGCGAGTAGAGGAATAATAAAGATCAATCAAGGAACATCCATTGGAAACCCTATGTCAAAATCGAATATTTTTGCTCCTATTGTTATAATTCGCGATGGAAAAATCGAAACTTTTAACGAATTTGAAAAAGATTGGAAACAAAGCTTTATTGATGCGACGAAATATTTGATTGAAGTTGCCAAAGGAAATAAAAATCCAATATTATCTGGTGATCAAGCTAGAAAAATCTTAAGATTCAATTTAGCAGCTATAAGATCTTCTGAATTGGGCAAAGAAATCTTATTGGATGGATTTTCTTAGAGTATGTTATAGCTCATATTGATATTTAAATTCTTTATTCTTTAATCCTTCTTGAATTCCTTTTTTTAAATCCATTCTCATACTTTTAAGGAATTTTCTAAAAATTCTTCCATCTATTTCCACCGGCTCTTTAACATTACAATAACCATTCTGTTCATTTTCTGGAGTTATTTCATCCCATCTTACAATTCTATTTTGTTGAGTCGATATAAATGGCATTTTAGCAAATATACTTAAACTTTTACCTTGTTCACCAGTGTATATTGGATCACTTCCATTTTGCATTGCACTTATAAAATGTTCAGTTGAATTAATAAAAGAAAATCTCCAATCTCGTGGTAAGTCTTCTCCATAGACTTTTACATCACCATCACTATACACGACTATAGGAGGATATTGAGGTGTTTTGGATATTATATTTCCGCCTGAGGTACATTGGTTTAACCACATCATACCTTTTGTTCCTGAAATCTCAATGAATTCGTCACAATCGTAATAATTACTTGGATAATATAAATTTCGAGCAAGTGTAAACTCCATTGATCCATATTTAGGAGGATCATCTTTATTTTTATGAGGATATCTCCAAAACATAAAACTGGGAGCATCCATTACTGTAGAAAAATAATCAATCCAACTATATAGTTCATCAACTTTTTCTTGATCCATTAACCATAATGCCATTGAGAATTTGTGAATCCCATCATCGTATATCCATCTACCCCCTCCACATTTATCGTAATCACTTCGCCAAAGGATAGCCTTCATTTCTACAGGCATACTCGGACCTCCTGTAGCTATAGTATTTATCCTGAAATTTAAGGGTTCACCTATTACACCTTGTTTTAGCAGTTCTTTTGCTCTCAAATACACTGGGTAAAACCTAAAATTCTCAAACAGCTTAAGCTTCACTTTTTCTTCTTCACAAACGCGTATCATGTTTTCACAATCCATTATTGTATGAGCCATTGGTTTTTGCACTGAAATTCCGGAGACTCCTGCTTTCGCGCAATATTCTGTCATTGGAGCGTGAAGATGATGAGGTGTTAAAATTTCTACAATGTCAAGATCTTCACGATCAATCATCTTCATATAATCTGTATAAATAGGAACTGTCCGTAATCCCCATCTTTCTAGCTTTTTACCAGCAACTTTTAAATCTGTATCACATATCCCAACGAGTTCAGTTTCTTGGGAACGAAGATATCCTAACACATTTAAATTTGCGATATCACCACAACCAATTATCCCTACTCTCAACATAATATAATAGAAGTCAAGTACTTAACATTAATTTATTAAGTTTCATTAAAATTAAAAAGTTTTAGATGTGAGATTCTGAGAATCATTTCACATAAATTAAATCATCTACAATTTAGAATCATAAAAAAATAAAAAATAAATCTTTAAATAAATTAACAATGTAATCTAAACTATAATTTTATTATAAAACGAATAAAAGGTAAAAATATAAAATGGTTGACCAGAATTTAGTAAACGAATTGAAAGAAATACGAGAAAAAGGTACTAGGAAACCTTCAGACGCTCTTAAACTTTTTGAGTTTGTCAAGCAACTCGCTGAAGAAAACGAAGATTTAAAAGAAGAGTTGGAAGATATTGATACAACGGTCGTTCAACTCGTAGTTACTGACATTAATTATAAGTATTGGGTTAAAATGGGTGATGGAACTGTTGATTATGGCGAAGGAGAAGGTGATGATCCAAGTGTCACCTTATCTGCCACAGGAGCTATCTGGGCAAGTTTGTCTTCTGGCGAGTTAGAATCTACAAGCGCGTATATGGCTGGAGATTTAGTTATTGACGGTAACCTTCAGGATGCAATTGCCTTTGGTGAGATTCAGGGTATCGCTATGGAAGAAGGCGCACATTATTTTAAATAGTCAATCTTAAACTCTTGTTTAAACACAAGTTCTTATCTTTTTTTTCCTATTTTTAAAATAAGTATTTCAAAATAGTTTTTCAATTATTTTGAATATTCAAATTCTCCTTCAAGTCGAATATCTCTAGAAGAACTGCCAATTAAAATTTTAAACGCACCCTGTTCAACTATCCAAGAATTCTTTATTGGGCTATAAAATGACAAATCCTGCTTACTCAACTCAAATGTGATTGTTCTTTTCTCACCAGAACTAAGCTTAATTTTTTTAAATCCCTTTAATTCTTTAATTGGTCTTCCTATGCTAGATTTAACATCTTGTAGGTACATTTGTACAACTTCCTTTCCATTTAATTTACCAGTATTAGTGATATCAGTTAACACTTTAAGTTTTTCATCGCCTTTAGTCTTTTCTTTATCAAGTCTTAAATTTTCATAGGTAAAAGAAGTATATGATAATCCATGACCAAAAGGAAAAAGTGGAGCTATCCTTTGCTTATCAAAATGACGATATCCAACGAAAATACCTTCTTCATAAAAAACTGTATCGTTTCCCGGATAGGTTCTCTTGGAAGCATGTGCTGGTGAATCAGATAACTTCTTTGGAAAAGTTATCGTAAGCTTTCCAGAAGGATTTACATCTCCAAAAATAATGTTTGCAATAGCAGTTCCTGCTTCTATACCCCCGTACCAAGCTTCAACGATTGAAGGAACTTGCTCGATCCAATCATCCATGCCTATGGGGCTCCCATTGATTAAAACTACAATAACACAAGGATTCTCCTTCACTGTTTCCTTAATCAATTTCACTTGCTCTAATGGTAATCCAAATGAGTTCCTGTCTTCACCTTCAGCGTCCATTCCATTATCATGATTTAGTCCTGCGAAAATGATTGCGATATCTGCATTTGAAGGTGTATCTATTATTTCTACTTTATCCTTACATTTTTGCCTTAACCCTTCAAGAGGAGTAATCTCGTAAGGAGGAAAATTAACTGAACTTCCTCCTCCGGATAAAATATCCCCTCCCTGTAATCGAAAGTTTTTATTTGGCCCAAGAACAACTATTTTTTTTACTTTTTCAATACTTAATGGAAGTAATTTCCCTTCATTTTTTAAAAGAACTATGCCGTCTTCAGCAATAATGCGAGCTAAGTCTTGATGTTCGGGTGTATTTCTACTACCTTTAGGTAATGAATTCTCATCATCAAATAATCCAACTAAAAACATAACTCGTAGTAATCTTCTGATGTTCTCGTTTATCTCATCCAATGTGAATTTGCCTTCATTAAATGCTTTATCCATATTTCCTTTAGTAAATACTTTTGCTGTAGGCATTTCAAGAGATAATCCCGCCTTAACGCATTTTTCTGTGCTTGTATAGGCTGTTGCATTCCAATCTGAAACAGCAAAGCCTCTAAAATTCCAATTACCCATCAATCTTTCTCTCAATAGATTGTGATTTTCTGAACCGTAAATACCATTCACTTTGTTGTAACATGTCATAAATGACCATGCGTCGGCTTCTTCAACAGTTGCTTTGAAAGCAGGAAAATAAATTTCTTGTAGGGCTCGCTCGCTCACTTCAGAATTAACAGTAAATCTGTTGGTTTCTTGATTATTACAAATAAAGTGCTTTACACACGCTGCTATCTTTTGGCTTTGAATTCCCTTCACGGTAGCAACAGCTAAAACTTTATTTAAATAGGGATCTTCAGTTTGATATTCGAATGTTCTTCCATTCATAGGAGTTCTTTGAATATTAATTCCGGGAGCTAACAGCATATGAGCGCCAACTTCACGAACTTCCTCTGCCACTGCTTTTCCAAATTCGTATGAAAGTTCAGAGTCCCAAGTAGCTGCCCTACAAATAGCGGAAGGGAAATAGGTAGTTTTAATTTCCCCAATTGTATCAGGTCGAACCCCGTGAGGACCATCATACATAATAAACGATTTAATGCCTAATCTTCTAATTGGTTTTGTCTGCCACATCAACCTCCCTGCACTTAATTTAAATTTCTCTTCGAGCGTCAATCTGTTTAATAAATCCTCCACCCTTTTTTCTAAATCAAGCTTAGTGTTCCTGAATGGTAAATTTTGGAGTGGTTCTTCAGTATATGTCCCGTTCATAATTTTTTCTTTTATTTTTGAGTGACTATGAAAATTCAAAATAAAAAATAACTTTATCTGAATGAAATAATTTTTGGGGTTATCGATTATGACACTTAATATTAGAATTAATCGGATTTTATTTTAAATAAATCAAAATTTATCTGGGTTATAAATAACACTAAATAATTGGAGCTGATTTCTATGAGTATTTTTCTAGATTTAATGCTTTTATTAATAACATTTATTTATGTGCTTGCTACTATTCTAATACCTGTCCAGTTGAAAAAAAGAAATAAAATCACTAAGTTTCAAGCTCGTAAAGCCGTACATCTCTTTGCAGGATTAGCAGTTTTATCAGCCCCTTACTATTCTTGGCCATGGTGGGCTGTAATACTAGCTGGTTTGATGACAATCTTAACTCTATTAAGCTCAAAAAAAAGTAGTGTAAAACAATTAAAAGAATTATATGATTCAATTGGAGAAGAGGAAGAAGAAAAAGTAGGTTACCTCCAAGGACCATTCCATTACTGCCTATCAATTACTATTTTAATCGTCTTTTTCGTTGTTGTAGCTCCAAATCAGCTGTATTTCCCTATAGCGGGAATATTGTTAATGATTATTTCAGATACTCTCGCATCGGTAGTTGGTAAGAGATATGGAAAAAGGAAAATTAACCTTCCTTGGATAAAGGCTACACGCTCCTTAGAAGGATCTTTAGCTTTCTTTATTAGTGGATTTTTTCTCTGTTTATTTGCTTTTACATTTTTAGGTGTCTCAAATCCAATAACTCAAATCCATTTAACGTTTGAAATTGCTTTGTTATATTCTCTAATTACTAGCGCATTAGCAATGATAGTTGAACTAATATCTCCATCAACTTGGGACGATTTAACAATCCCAATCGCCACTGTAGTGATAGTATTCTTACTAACTTTACTTTAATTAAAAAATGAATTGTTTTTCTAAAATTTGATTTCTATGGAAAACATACAGAAAACTTTCGATGTTATTGTAGTTGGTGCGGGAACGGGAGGTAGTATTGCCGCTCGGTTTGCTGCTAAAAAGGGGTTAAAGGTCTGTCTTATTGATAGTAAAGAAAAAAAAGATATAGGAGACAAAATCTGTGGAGATGCAGTGGGAAATGAAATATTCGATTTTCTTAAGATTAATCATCCTAAAGCGGAGGAACTTTCATGCACAATCAAAGGCGCCAAATTATACTCTCCTGATCTAAAAAAATGCATAGATCTAACCGATCCAAAACAAGCTGGTTACATTGTTAATAGGATTGAGTTTGGTCAAAGATTGTTGAATGAAGCATTAGATTCGGGTGTGGAGTTATTTATGGATAATACAATGGCTTTAGATTTAGTGTATAGTCAAAATACCGTTTCAGGGGTAAAAGTAAAATTAGAGAATGGAGAAAAAGTAGATTTACGATCCAAAATTGTAATAGACGCATCAGGGTTTTATTCTCCTCTTAGAAAATCTGTAAAAGGCACTTTAATTGAGAAAGAGATACTAAAGGAGGATAGTATCCTTTGTTACAGAGAAATTGTAAAGTTTTCTCCTCAAGATCTAACTATAACTAATCCTGATTATATTTCTATCATTTTAAATCAAGAAAAAGCACCAGGAGGATATATCTGGTACTTTCCAAAAAATCAATCATCCCTCAATATTGGCCTTGGAACATTCATGAATCTTAAAGGTAAGATAAAAGACTTATATCGTCAACACATTTTTAATGAATATATAAAAACTTCAAAATTCGAAATTATTTCGTCAGGCGGAGGTGTAGTGCCTGTTAGAAGACCTCTTTGGTCGTGTGCTGATAATGGGATAATGTTAGTCGGAGACGCTGCTTGTCAAGTTAACCCTCTTCATGGAGGTGGAATTGATCCTTCCATGAGAGGTGGTCTATACGCTGCCAATACAGCAATAAATGCAGTTGAGACAGGGGATTACTCTGTTAAATCGTTATGGAATTACAACCATCAAGTTATGACTAGTTTTGGAGCAGAATTTGCTTCTTTAGACTTATTGAGAATGACGCTCCAAATACTCCCAAACCAAGATTTAAATTTTGCTTTACAACAGGATTTATTAAGCGGTGAAGAAATACTTGAAATTTCATCAACAGGAGAATTTAAATTACCCATACTTAATTTAGTGACGAAAGCATTAAAAGGAATTTCCAAGCCAAATCTCTTATTGGATTTAAATTATTTAAGAATACGGATGAACGAGATATCAAAGCTTTACAAGAATTTTCCTATGAACATTGAAAATTTTGAAGATTGGAAAAGACGGGCTATTAATGTTTATGATAAAATTAAGAAAATGTTAATAAATGCTAAAAAAGTAAATTAATTATATTAAGTGAATTTTATGGTTGAAATGTTGAAAAGCAATACTTTGAAGACAGGTACTTACGAGTTTTTAATAAATAAAATTAATCGAGATGGAGCGCTTCATTTTTCTTTAATTGATCCAGATCCTACTAAACAAAATCCCTCCAAAGCAGGAAAAATGGCATTATTTGCGGAACAAGCTGGAACTGATGCAATTCTAATAGGGGGAAGTACTGTATTTGACCAAAAATTTGTCGATGAGACAATACAAGCAATCAAAGATAATGTAAGTGTGCCAATTATTATTTTTCCAGGTGGGGTTGCTAATCTTTCAACAAAAGCAGATGCTATATTATTCATGTCTATTTTAAATTCTGAGGACCCATATTTTATTATTGGACAACAAGCAATAGCTTCATATACGGTAAAGTTGTCTAACCTTGAAATAATTTCTACAGGTTATTTAATAATTGAACCAGGAGGCACTGCTGGATGGATAAGTAAAGCGAAACTTCTTCCAAGAAATAAACCAAAATTAACTGCTGCTTATGCCTTAGCTGCTGAATATTTTGGTTTCAAGTTTATTTATTTAGAAGCTGGTTCTGGTAGTGAAAGTATGCCTGCTGAAATTATTCGTCTTTGCTCTAATCTTTTGAGTATTCCAATAATTGT
>JBHLLM010000018.1:0-16760 GCA_048885575.1 Candidatus Hermodarchaeota archaeon | reverse complement strand
GGGATAAGGACTTTTGTTAATGGAGGGTGGGGATTCTATGTTCTTAAAGATATTAGTAAGGATAAAATATTATCTTCATTCTTAAAATCAATAAAATTAGCAAAATTAACGGAATCTCTTTCAAAAAACAAGTTTAAGATAAATGAAAGAGATCCCATTTCTGAGGATTTTAAGATTGACAGTAAGATGAAACTATCTGATGTTGATATTGGAGATAAGATCCAGTTGGTAAAAAACCACGAAAAAATCGCTTCTAATTATTCTAAAATGGTAAAAAATACCCGTACGATTTATATGGATGGTATTAATAATTATGTATTTATAAACTCATTTGGGAGCTTGGTTAAACAAAATCTTTCGTATTTACGAATTTTAAACATGGTCTATTCCCAAAAAGCAGGTGTTATCCAAAGATCAATTAACTCTGTAGGAGGGCTTGGTGGATTTGAAATCTCATCTACAGAGAAAGCAGAAAATTTAAGCCAAAAAACAGCAGAAGAATCGATTAAGCTATTAGATGCCAAATCTCCTATAGGCGGGAAATTCACGGTTATAACTGATTCAAAACTAACAGGAACTTTAATTCACGAAGCGCTTGGGCACGCTTGCGAAGCGGATTTAGTCTTAAATAAAGAAAGCGTTTTGAAGGATAAAATTGGTCAAGAAGTGGCTTTAAGTGATATTAATGTCATAGATAATCCATCAATAGGACAAGGAGAACGATTTGGATTGCCGTATGAATTATTTGGCAGCTATTTTATTGACGATGAGGGGATTCCTTCCCAAAAAACAATTATTATTGAGAATGGAATATTGAAAAATTATTTGCATAGTTTAGAAACCTCTTCGAGAATGAATTTATCCCCAAATGGTCACGGACGAGCTTCTTCTAGTTCTTCTAAGCCACAAGTGCGTATGGGTTTTACTTATATTGAACCAAAGGACTGGAAAATCGATGAATTAATAGAGGATACAAAGAAAGGTATTCTTTGCGAAGATTTTCTTTATGGCTATACAAACCCTACTACTGGAAACTTTCAATTTAAGTGTAAATTTTCATACAGAATCGAAAATGGGGAAAAAAAAGAATTAATGCGCGATGTTGCGCTGTCAGGAATGATCTTAGAAGTATTAAATAGAGTTTCTGCTATAGGAGATGCAGAAACATTTAGTTATTCTGATGGAATTTGCGGAAAAGCTGGCCAAAACATTAGAGTATGTGATGGTGGTCCATATTTAAGAGTTGAAGACATAACTGTAGGTGGATTAAATTAAATGGATAACGAGAAAGACTTATTTGATCTAGCTAGCTATGGAATAAGATTTGCCGAGAAAATATGCCCCTCTTACAAGTGTGCTGAAATATTTGTTGGAAAGAATAAATATACCACTATTGAACTCGAAGAAAATTCAATAAAATACAGTGAATTGGGAAGTGATCATGGAGTCTCTATTAGAATATATAATAATCAAGGTTCTATAGGGTTCGCATTTACAAATAAATTGAATAAGAAAGTCATCGAAAAAATAGTTGCCAATGCTATCAAAATGATGAATACCGGTACACCAGATCCTAATTTCAAGAATTTACCTGAGGAATACAAAAAATATCCCAAGATTGAAGATATATTTGATGAAAGTATAAAATCTTTAACAATTGAAGATTCGGCAGAATTCGTTAAAGATTTGATTAAAATATGCAAAGATGATGACCAAGCAATTTCTCAATCCGGCGATTTCACTGCAAACTACAACATGTCTTACATTTTCAATTCAAATGGCGTTGAAGCATACGGAGAAGAGACATTGTTCTCAATTACATCTAATATTATTGTGAAAGACAAGCTGACCGGAGAAACATCCAATGGTTATGAATATCAAATTAAAAGAAATTTAACTGATATTAATGGAGCAATTACTGCTTCAGAAGCCTTAAAAAATGCAAAAAAAAATCTTAACCGAACTAAAATAAAGACACAAAAGATGCCAGTTATCCTAACTCCAAAAGGGACTATAAATTTGATCCTAAATCCAATTGCTTCTGCTATAAACGCGGAATTTTATCAATACAAACGCAGTTTTCTAGTTGATAAAAGAGAAAAAAAAATTGGATCAGAACTATTAAATATTGAAGATAACGCATTAATCGATGGTGCAGTAGGATCAAGCGCATTCGATGGAGAAGGGGTACCATGTAAAAATAAGAGAATCATAAAAAGTGGAATATTCTTAAAATCAGGGTTATTACATAACAGTTATACAGCTGGGAAGGAAGGAGTCGAAAGTACTGGCAATGCTTCTAGGAGATCCTTTAGTTCTATTCCTTCGATAGGTATATCAAATTTGATCTTAAAACCTGGACTTGTTCCTCAAGAAGAAATTATAAAAGATGTTAAAGAAGGGATTTTGTTAAATTCTACAGCAGATTCCCCAAATATCGCTACCGGTGATTTTTCAGGATTAATTTCACAAGGAAATTTGATTATTGATGGAGAAGTTAAACAAGCTTTAAACGAAACTATGTTTGGCATAAATTTATTAGATTTATTTAGAAATATAGAAGCCATTTCAAAGGAATTTAAAGTTTATGGTTCATATTATGCTCCCTTTGTAAAGGTTAATAATGTACAAATAATTGGAGCGAATTCTTAGGATGTTATGTTTAAACGCATCGTTAAAATTTCCCAATATTTATCATTTGCACCAGCGATAGTTTCCCATAATTCCGCTATTATAATTTGGTTATATCCTGGCTGTGAAAAAGAAATATTATATGCACCTGAAATCCAATATCCTCCATGTGTTAAATTTATTGTTGAAGAATTTACAAATGATGTAGCATTTGATGAACCCGATTGATCTATAAATGTTTCATTATTTCCTTTCAAAATTTCTACACGAAAAGAAAAATCACGATTCAAATAATTACCAACTGAGACATAAAAAGTAACATTTTCTCCTACTGTTGCATTTGTGGGATAATTTTCTGCCTTTTTATCAGAATTCAAATAACCAAAAGTAATATAGCCAGGTTCGGGGGTAAGTATAGCATAAACAATAAAACCAGATATAATTACTATACCAATAATTAAAAGGACTAGAAGGATTTTATCAAACTCTTTATAATTTTTTTTAATATCGTTGATTTCTTTCAAATTATTCAATTTTGACATTATCTTTGAACCAAGCTATAGTTTTCATTAAGCTCTCTTTTAAAGGAGTCGTAGGCTGCCAATTTAGAATCCTTTTTGCTTTAGTTAAGTCAGCACATCTTCTTACAGGATCATCAATAGGTAAAGGCTTAAAAACGATATCTGAATCAGAATTTGTTAACTCTTTAATTATTTTGGCTACTTCTAGGATTGTATATTCTTTATTGTTCCCTAAATTTATAACTTCTCCAACTGTTTCATTATTATGAACGATCTTTAAAATTCCTTCAATCTCATCCACAACATAGATAAAAGATCGAGTTTGCGAACCATCTCCAAAGATAGTAATCTCTTTGTTATTCAATGCTTGATTTATGAAATTGGGAATTACTCTTCCAAATTCGGGTCCATATCTAATTCTTGGTCCGGAGGTGTTAAAGATTCGCACTATTTTCGTTCTAATTCCGTGTTGGAGTTCATAAGCCTTCACAAAAGCCTCTCCAGCCCTTTTTGATTCGTCATAGCAGGATCTAGGACCTACAGGGTTTACATGCCCGAAATAGGTCTCTGCTGTTGGGATAGCATCATCAGGAGGATTGCCATACACTTCTGATGTGCTTGTATAGAAAAATAGAGCATTATGTGCCTTTGCGATACCTAGTGCGTTCATAGTTCCAAGGGTGTTACTCTTTAAGATCGAAATTGGGTATTTAGCAAACTCAAATGGAGACGCTCTGCTTGCCATATGCATAACGATATCAATTCTCTTAATATCGCCAATACAAATCCCATTTGGATGATGAGTCAATCCAAAAAACACTGGTTTCGAGATGTCGTGATTTATAAAGCGAAAATTATCTTTTCCCATTAAATGAGAAATATTTTCAAATCTTCCTGAGGAAAGATTATCTAAACATACACAATTAGCTCCTTGCTTTACTAAGATATCACATACCCACGAGCCTAGAAATCCCGCTCCACCCGTTACTAAAACTGTTTTCGCTCGAAATGAAATATTATCATCCTTTAAACGGTTTAGGATTTCGTCGAGATCTTGTTTAAAATCGTAATTCAAAAAAAATAACCTTCGAATTTTATATTAATATTTTTGTTAAGAGTTTTATTTTTTAAAAAGATATAGTTTCCTTAACCTCATCATTTAAAAAAAGAAATTAATAGAATTATCGAGTTTTTTGTCCACAAAATTGACAATATTTAAGTTCTAGGGGGTAAAATTTGCCACAGCTAGTGCACTTTTTTAATGATTTCTTGATAATCTCCCGTCCAAGCGTTTCAAAAACATTTTCTACATTTTCTCCGGTTTTTGAAGAAACACCATAAAGCTCTCCTTGAAATTTGTATTTATCAAAAAAAACTTTAGCATCTTTATGATTTACCTCTCTTTGACTTTCCAAATCAATCTTTGCTTCAATCAATAATTTTGTCTTTGGATAGTTAGGAACGGAAGTTATAACATTTACCCAATCATGAAGATCATCTAAGGATTCTTTATTAGTAATGTCATAAAGAATTAAAGCTCCCGACGCACCTGAAACATAGGATGGTAATAAAAGTCGGAATTTTTTTTCACCAGCGAAATCCCATATATTGAGAAGAATTTCATTACCATCAACTAATACTTTCTTTGTTTCGAAATCGACCCCTATAGTTGATAAAGTTGATCTATCGAATTTTCCAGTTGCATACCGCCTAATGAGAGAAGTTTTTCCCACATTTTTCGCACCCGCTACTATAACTTTAAATTTGATTATAATAATTCACATCAAGTTTTTTAATGACATTCTAATTATATTACTCCTAAAATAAAATATTAATCTTTAATCATAAAAATTTTGTTATTTATATTTACTAAATGTTTTTAGGGTAATTCCACAATTTTTATGCAAGCAGAATACTTTTCGGATTTAGGTATTATAAATATTTTAATGGAAGAAAATATTCAGTAAAATCATGAAAGATGACTCAATTAAGAAGTTTTTTGGAACTTTATCACAAAAAGAATTACTAAAGTTATATGCAAAACATGTAAATTCGCCAAAAGTTCGCTTTTTTAAATCTTTTGGTTTAGGATTCATTCCGGGGGAGAGGAAAGGAATAAAATTTGGCATGTTAGAAGGATCAAAACCTACTGATCCACCATTAAAACTTTATAATTGCCACACCTGCGGTGGTGTCTATAATCTAGGACATGGCCATCCGAAAATAGTACAAACTCTTAAAAATGCTTTAGATAGTGGATTGGATATTGGTGATCATTTGCAGCTTTCAGAATGGAGAGCTCTGTTAGGAAAAAGATTAGCAGAACTATTACCACCAGAAATTACTAAGACTACATTTGGAGTCAGTGGTGGTGAAGCGGTTGATACCGCATTAAAGTTTGCAAGAGCTTATACGAAGCGGAAGAAATGTATATCTGCAGTTGGGGGTTATCATGGTCATACTGGATTTGCGCTCGCAACTGGAGATCCTGACTTCAAAGAAAATTTCCTTTGGAACATCCCGGACTTTAAGCAAGTACCTTTTGGTGATATTGATGCCTTGAAAAAAACCATATCGCAAGATGTTGCCTGCGTTATTCTGGAAACTATTCCTGCAACTGGAGGAGTGTTAATAGCTCAAGAGGGTTATTTTTCAGAGGTTCGAGAATTGTGTGATAAATATGGTGTTATGATGATAATTGATGAAGTTCAAACCGGCCTTGGACGAACCGGTCATTTCTGGGCTATTTATGGTGGTCTTTATGAACGGGAGAAGGTTACACCTGATTTTATGGTATTAGGAAAGGGTTTAAGTGCAGGAGTTTATCCGCTCTCTACATGTAGTTATAAACCATTCATAGAGAAGGCAGTTTTTAAGGACGATCCATTCATACATATATCTACAACAGGAGGCTCAGATTTAGGTTGTGTTGTCGCTTATGAGATGTTAAATATTCAATCAAAACCCGAATTTTTAAATCATGTAAGGGAGATGGGTAAATTATTTGGTAAAGGCTTAGAAGAAATCACAGAGGATAATCCTGAACTGATCAAAGAAGCGAGGGGACGAGGACTTATGTGGGGTTTAGAGTTTAATAATGAATCGTTAGGGCAGTTAGCTATGCTCTCCATAATAAAAGAGGGCGTCCTTCAAAATTACTGTGGAAACAAAAAAGATACACTCATAATTATGCCACCTTTAATCGTAAAAGAAGAAGAAATCGAAGAAATCATTAAAAGAATTGGTAAAGGTGTTAATAAGATTAAACATTTGGTTTAACTTCATTTTTTTAAGACTCATCCTGGTATTTGAATCTACTTAGCTTATATATTTCTTGAGCAATTTTCTTTCCAATATTCTCAACTCTCATCAAATCCCCAATATCAGCATTAAAAATCTCTTGAAGCGATTTTAATTCCCTTAGCAAGTTTTTTGCTCTAAGTGCATTTATACCTGGAATCCCTGCAATGATATATTCTAATATACTTGAAATTTCTATTGGCTTTTTGTCAAACCTCAATTTCATCCCCATTTTCGAGTCTGTTTGTTCTTTCTTCGCGAGTTGATAAAGAAACATCGCTGTATCAGATGGATCTTTAGTCTTATAAATTGTAATTCCTAAATTCAAAATAATTGATGTGATCGCACCGTACAGCGCGTTTTGGTTAATATTTGACTCTATGAAAGGGTCACCTTCTAAAATTAATATAGGGCTAATAAAATTGTTTTTTAACTCATAAAGCTCGTTAAATAATCTCCCATCTTTGACCGAGGCGTTAAAATCTTTGGCTGATTTTCTCTCAATTCCTACTCGTTCTGAAATTACATAATCTGCAACAGGTAGTTGTCTTAGTTCCATAGTAACTCCCATTAGAGATAACGCTCTTACTACAGCAGAAGCCGTCTCTCTATTATCACAAATTATTTTGTAATTCTGAGCATCTTTGATTTTCTGGATGGAAGTTAATTCTGAATCATTAGCGTTATTAATAGTGCCCTTACTGTCTTTTTTTTCTTCTATAAAGTTTAAAAGGCTTGACTGCCCTACTTTGGAGGTTAAATCGTTTTCTTTCATTGTTTTTAAACTAATCTTCATATTACGCTCCTTTGCTTTTTCAGCCCAATAATATCCCTCGTCTCTAGTTCCTTCAGCCATTAAAATAAAAACCTTTCCCTCTTTTTTTCTACCAGTCCTTCCACGACGTTGAATTGAACGTATAGCACTTGGAACACTGTCGTAAAAAATTACCAAGTCACACTCTGCAATATCTAAACCTTCTTCTCCAACGCTTGTAGCAATTAAAGTGTTGTAAGTTCCCTCTTTAAAGGCTTCAAGAAGTTCTATTTGTTTTTTTTGAGTTAAACCTTTATCTGAAGATTTAGTAACTTGACCAACAAATTTGTGAGCCTTTATGATCTCGTCTCTCTCAAGAAATTTAACTATATTATTGACAGAATCTCTAAAGTGACAAAATACTAAGATTCTCGAATCTTCATTCTCAATAATCTGATCATGTAAAATATCAACTAGCTTTTCCAATTTAGGATGAACAATACCTTTTTTTTTATTAATTTCTATTAATTCTAATATATGTTTTATGCCTGAATCTGTAAAAAGTTCTTTTAGCGACTTATTCGCAGTATTTTGCTTTATCTTTTCCACATTTTTTTTCATATAATCTTCTAACGCGCTCACGCCTTGAGTTTCTATAAGTTCATCCATATGGGATAGTCTTATGGCATTTGCAGCATTCTTCTTTGCTATGAATAGGTGAAACTTCTCTTCCTCTGTTTTTGAGACTGAAATTCTCCCATTAATTGTTTTATCTAATTTAAGTAGGTCTTTTCTAACAATCTTAGTAATATCTGACGAATTTAACAGATCTTGTTGTTTTAAAACCTTATAAATAGCTCTTAATTTTTCTGTAATTATGTTTTTTATCTCCATAAACTCGCTAGGAAGTTTTACCTTTATCCATTCATTCTCAACATTATGGATGTAAGGCTTGACATCCGAATCTTGCTCTGTTCTAATTTCAACATGGTTGATGAATAAATTATTTTTTATCTCGTTTATCTTCCCTTCTGTGGATCCAGGACTTGCGGTAAGCCCTAGAATTTGATAATTCTTGGAAGTCTCGACATACTTTTTAGCAATGAAGCAGTATGCGTAATCTCCTACACTCCGGTGGCATTCATCAAAAATAATTAAAGATACATTCTTCAATGAGTAAAAATTGGAAATTATGTCATTTTGAAGAACTTGAGGGGTCATAAAAGCAATTTTTAATTCATTCCACATATCCTTCCTAGTCTCGGGTGAAGTTGCCCCCGTTATTGCTTTTAAATTCTCCTCAGGAATTACCGTTAAATCCAAAAAAGATTTATAATGTTGATTCACAAGTGGTTTGGTTGGAGCTAAGAAAATTACTTTGGAATTAGGTTCTTCTGATAATCTATGTACTGTTAGCATTAAAGCAATAATGGTTTTTCCTAAACCAGTAGGAATAACTACTAAACAATTGGAATTAAGGCAATTTATAAAAATATTTTCTTGATATGCCCTCCTTAAAACATAATTCTCTTTTAGTAAAGGGTGCGATATAAATCGCTTAATATTCGATACGAAAATCACCAGATTAAAATATCTTCTAACAATTTTCTTTTTTAGATTTGATTTAAAGTTACAGAGACTATAGAATCTCTTAAATTATATTAATACCTTTTTAATAATTATCATTAGTATTTATATCAATTCAAATTGCGCGAGTGGTTTAGGCGTATAACGACACTTTTACAATAAAATGTATGTGTAAAGCGTTAAACGCTCACACCGTGTAAATTTTCGCAGATTTAAAGCGTTAATCTCGACGGTCGGGGGTTCAAAAGTTTGAAACTTTCTTTCAAATTGAAAAATTCCCCCCTTGCGCATATAATTGAAGCAGTTAAAATTCCTGAACTTACTTGAGATATAGTAAAAAACAAAAAAAGTTTTATGTTATACTACATTGTACGATTCAATTACTAATTCTTAGGGTTATGTTATGTCTTCTTTTTTAGAGTCTCGTGAATTAAGAAAGTTGTATAAAGAAGTTCGAAAAAACATCAAAGTGGGTTCTATTTTCCTTACTCGATACGAAAAAGCACGCATCACAGGAGCACGCGCTCTACAAATAAGTTTTGGAGCACCAATTTTGATCGAAAAACCTAAGAATGTCATCGATCCTATAAAAATAGCTTTATTAGAATTAAAATCTAAAATCTTACCACTGACAATAAGACGAGAGTACCCTAGCGGAGAATACCAAGATATTTCGATTAATAATTTAATCCTTAAAAAAGATTAAATGCTATTGAATTCTGTACTTCCCTCGTTCTGTTAGAATGTATACGGTGTTACCTTCAACTTGTTCTACTTCTAAATATCCTTTAGAAATAAGTTTATCTAAGATTTTTTCTAATTCAGCTTTTTTAAACGGTTCAATGCCTAAAGGAATTCTACTTTGATTAGCAACAATAGCAATACGTGATAATAACATTCTTTTACTCATAAAAGATTCAAGAATTGTAAGCTCATCGTTAGAAAGGCGTTCAAATTGATCGTGTTCCAATAATTGTTCTTTGAGAGTGTTTGCGAGATCTAACGTTTCAGAACTAATTTGTTGCTTCTTTACTTCGACATGTTTTAATTGGACTAAGTCTTTAGCAACCGGTGTTTTTTTAGACTGAGCTATTTGTTCCAAATAAGCGCGAATTTTTTCTTTATCTTCTAATCCTTTTTTTAAATTCTTATCCTCGTTTTCATTCTCCATAATAATACGATAAGGAATTTAATTATAAAAATCTATATTTAATCAATGAAAGATGTCTTAAAGTTAAAAACTGGAGAAAAAATTTTCATTAGGCATATTACTGAATTAGATATTGATGGAGTTTGGAATAACTTTAATGAAGTTGTTGAAGAAGGCATTTATCTTCCTGTTTTGTTTCCGGTTAAATCTAGATTTGAAAAGCAATCATGGTATAATAATATTAAAAAAGAAAGAGAAATCTGTATAGTCGCAGTTAGCCCAAATTTGAGAAGTCCTAACAATATCCTTGGTCAATGCGAAGTATCGAGTTTAGACTGGGATGCAGCAACTCATGTCGGTAGCTTAGGTGTAATTGTGCAAAAAAAGTACCGAGACTTAGGAATAGGCTTTCATATAATCGATATGGCTATTAGAGAATCTAAAACTTTAAATAATAAAGAGAAAATTATCCTAAGTTGTTTTTCAAATAACAAGAGAGCTCTCTATCTTTATGAGAAAATGGGTTTTAAAATAATAGGTAGGAGAGAAAAACAATTTTATATGGATTCTAGATACTACGACGAAATATTAATGGAATTATGGATTAATGACTATCTAACTAATAATCCTTGATTTTTTTAAGATACAAAAAATTTGTATACACAAAACCTTAATTAAAAGGCTTCAAAAAATTGGATTTTGTTTACACTTATCCTAAATAAAAAAGCAACCGATCGTATATGTTTAGTTTAATCTCAAACAGAAAAAGTAGTTTTCTATAAAAAGGTGTTCTTTTATATCGCTTTTTTTTTTGTAATAAAAAAAATTTATATATGTCAAATTTATTATTATGATAATTTGAATTTGTTATAATTTATCGATGTTATTATATCATAAAAAAAATAATAAGATAAACAATAAAAAATCAAAATACTATTCCAAATGAAATAATTTTAAGAACTATAAATTAAAAAGCTGAATATTATGGCAGAAGAAGAAAGTTTTTTAAACGCAAAAGCTTTAGTAGTCGATAATGGAACTGGGATTTCGAAAAATGGGTTCGCCGGAGAAGATCAACCTCGTTCTGTATTTCCAACTCTTATAGGTTATCCTAAATATGAATCGATAATGACTGATGTTGAGCATTACACTCGAGAATATTACATTGGCGAAGAAGCTATGCAACTTAAAGGTGTTCTAAAGTTAATGTTTCCTGTAGAACATGGTATTATCGAAGATTGGACTGCTATGGAAAAGATTTGGCATTATACTTTTTACACTGATTTAAGAATCGATCCTAGCGAACATCCTGTCCTTCTAACTGAAGCCCCATTAAATCCAAGACCAAATCGAGAGAAAATGGCTGAAATAATGTTTGAGACATTCAATGTTCCTGCCCTTTATGTTGCTATGCAAGCTGTCTTATCCCTATATGCCTCTGGGCGAACGACAGGATGTGTAATAGATATTGGGGATGGCGTTTCTCACGTTGTACCCATTTTCGAAGGTTTCGCTCTAAGTCATGCAATCCAAAGAATCGATCTTGCTGGCCGTGATATCACAACATACCTACAAAGATTACTCCGTCAAAAAGGATACTCCTTCACAACTTCTGCAGAGAAAGAAATCGTTAGAGATATCAAAGAAAAACTCTGCTATGTAGCAATTGATCCTGAAAAAGAAATGATGCTCTCAAAGAAAGTTGCCGGGATGGAGAAAAGCTACATGCTTCCCGATGGAGAGACAATTAATGTAGGCGTTGAAAGATTTTTAGCACCTGAATGCTTCTTCAATCCATCAGTAATCGGAAAAGAATTAGAGCCTCTTGATGATGTTATAGTCGGTGCTATTTCAGAATGTGATGTCGACCTTCGTAGAGACCTTTATGGGAATATTGTACTTTCTGGTGGATCAACAATGTTCCCTGGAATTAAAGAACGCTTAACCAAGGAAATTAAAGAACAAATTCCAGAATCTGTTGATGTCAAGATAATAGCTCCTCCAGAACGTATGTATTCCGTATGGATTGGAGGTTCTATCTTAAGCTCTTTGAAAACATTCCACAGAATGTGGGTTACGAGGCGTGAGTATAAAGAAATGGGACCACAAGTAATTCATAGATGCTTTTAAGCCCATTTGGGCAACATCTTAAATTTTATGAATTTTTTTCTTTTTCTTTTTTTTAATTTTTACTACTTTATTCAAAGAATAACTTTTAAATATCTAAAATATAATTACAAAATTGATTGTATTAGTGAATTTTAAAATATTTCTAAGGTATTTTAGGGTTTAGTCTAAGAGATTTTTTTATTTAACAATATGATCTGATAATATCATGCCTGAAAGTAGTGTTATTTTAAACGATCTTAACAAAGTTTTCATACCTTGTAGAACGGTTTTAGAGATGGAAGCATTAACCTCCTTGTTCTTAGAGTATCATAACTACGATCTTATCAAAGAAATACCGAAAAGCCAACCTGAAAGTCAAAAAGTTATTGAAACTTTCCGAATTTTAGACTGCCAACCACTTGAAAATATTATAAAATATTTTATCGATGGTGTTGTTCATAAACTTAAACCCATAGTAATGTATGAAAGAGATCATCACGATCGATTTAGAATGGGAAATGTTGTAGCTTATACGAAAACACGAGTATGTCTTTACCTAGCTTTGCATAGATTGAAGTTAAAATTTATGTTTATAAAACATTTTATGGATGAATTTAAAGAAAATGAATTCAAATTAAATCTATCGGAAGAACAAGAGAATTTAGGTCCACACATATTTATTTCTTCCTTTTATGAGGACTATATTCATAAGAATAATATGAATCTAAAATTAATGCTTTCTTCCAAGAGAGTTTCAGAAAGAGTTAGCAAGTTAATAGATCTTAAAGATATAATAACTAATGAAGATATTATTAATGCTATTACATTTAAGAAGTATTTAGACGATAATAACCGCATAAAGTTTATTATGAGAGAGATTAAAGCTTCAATTTTCGTATGTAAAACAATGTTCGCGCAAATCGATGTATTTAACCCTTTTACTGTGGGGAAAGAATTGATGATTGATGCTGAAGAAATTATGCTAAATCAAGACTTTATTCCTGTATTAATCCCTGCAATTTCAAGTGCTTATTGTGAAAATAAAAGGGTTCAGCTTGAAGACTTATTTCGAGCATATGAATTTATGATGAAAAGAGTATTGGAAGGTATTAATTATGCTATAGAAATAGCTTCAGGTGGACAAATTCTTCTGGATTTAGAAGGTACAATATACAATTCAGGTAATATCTTCGAGATTTAATTCAAAATATTAAAAATTCCTCGTTTTTACCTCCAGCTCATTCATTTTTTGTCTACAATAAAAATTGTTAAAAATTAAATTAGATTAAATATTTAGGAATGCAAGTACAAACACATCTCGTATTTATATGCTAAAAAGGGAACTTGATTCAACCCGTTTTACACCAGATTTTAACGATATGTTAAAGATCGTTATTCTTAATAGCCTAGGCTTTTTTTTTATAGGTTTTTTAATTCCAATTACTGCTCGATACGATATGGTTGCAACAGCAATACAAATTAGCTTAATCGTTTCCTTTCAAGTATTAGGTCGAACTGTCAGTGGTACTCTTACGGGATTTATAACTGACCGCGTGAAATCAAGGAAAAAGCTCGTTTTAATCGGTTCAGTTGGTAGAGGAATCTCATATTTCATTATATATATCGCAATAATCCTGAATTCTTTAATATTACTAGGAATGGGAACTTTTACACTAGGTTTTATGGCAGGTGTTTTTTGGGTACCATTTAATACATTAATAGCAGAAAAATCGAATAAGGATAATCGTTCTGAAGCTTACGGAAAACGAGATTCTGCTAATGCAATAGGTCAAATGATTGGGGGTATAATCGGTTTTATCCTCCTAATGTTACTAGGTTATTTCACCGCTAATCGCTTTCTGTTATATGCTAGCATTCCAGTATTTGGTGTTGCCAACTTTATTGCGGGTATTAAATTCAATCTGAAGGTGGATGAATCAATAAAATTTAGAGAATCATCAAATTATCTTGCAAATCCACTCCTTAAAGATAATAAGGAAAATCACCATAAACTTGTTGGACCTATATTATTAGGATCAATTTTCTTGATGTCAGTATTATTTCTAAGTAATATTAATGCCTCAATTGCAAAACCTTTTTTAAATATATATGTGATTGAAACTATTGAAAGTAATGTTCAATTAGTTACTTGGGCCTATTTACCTGCTGGAATTGTTGCCACGCTTTTAGCTCCAAAACTTGGAATACTTATGGATAAATTACGACCAGCTATTGGTATAACAATGACAAGCCTACTAGGTGCATTGGTCACCTGGTTATTAATAAATTCGCCAAATATCTGGATTTTTACATTTCTACTATTAATAGATCTTACTATTGGGATTTCTGCAGGACTAATTTTTCAGAATTTACTTAGTAGGATATCGTTAAAAAATCGTGGTAAAATATTAGGTTCAGGTGAATTTTTTCAATTTCTCGGAAGCTTTATAGGACCTCTTCTAGGAGGTATAGTTTGGGATTTTATCAGTAAAAGTTATCCTTTTATTATATCAATCTTCGTTGAATTATCATTAATACCCCTCTACTTAATTGTTGTTTATTACTTAATACCGCATCTAGCAGAAACTTATTTTATTGAAAGTAAAAAAAAGAGTAGTAGAAAAATTAATAATGTTTAAAACTAAAATGTTTAAGGCTTTTTAGCTTTTAAAGTATTTTCTGCTCGTTTAATTTTCTTTTTACTAAATTCTATAACTTTTGCTAATATTTCATCTTTTTTATTTGTTCTATTTAATTCAATTGGTTCTTTGATATACCCTTTATTTATAGCGTTTCTATAGAGTTCTTCACCAATCTTAGTTCGAATAATCACTGATGTTAATTTTTCTTCTGATCCGAGACCTCCAAAAGAGATATCTGCATAGATATTGGAAAAATCAGGGCATGCAAAGCAAGCAGGTCTTCCAATTTCGTGTAAATCAGAAAAAGATATATGTAATACCTCATCATTTTTGAAATACAGGATAAGATCTTGCCTAATATTCATATTTTCAACATCCTCAAATGAAAACTTAAACTTCTTTTCAAGTATTCTTCTATCGTTGTCATTAAATGAAAAATTTAAATAACAGAATAAACCTAATGTGTATTTGACAATATGTGCCGGAAGTATGCTTAATTCTTGCATTTTTCTAATTGAATTAATCTGACAAGGAGTTCCAACAACAGCTATATTTAACAGATCTGGGCTCATAACTTTTTTCAAGGTAATATTAGTAGCAATAAATGTATTATACTTCTCCAAACCAACAACTTGGCTGGAAAGATCATAATGAGACCCCGCAGCTTCTATTAAATCTTCTCTTGTTGTAGCAAAGAATGGAACTCTATTGAATAGTCCTTTTCTCTTGCAAACTATTGCTCCATCTATTAACTTGTTATCTAATAGATAACTTAAAATTGCTGTAACAGCACCGCCGTCAGTAGCTTGTTTTCTAATTTCTTCAGAAGTAGCATGACACGAAGCAACTTTTATCTGATTTCCAATAGGATCTTTGTATTTAAATTTAATATTTAATTGATCATTTAAGATATGAGTTTGAGGACATACAAAATAACAAATACCACATTTAAGACATTTATCTTTATTTACATATTTCGGGGGTCCTGATTCTGACATCTCAATAGCTTTTATTTCTCCAGCTGAACAAAAACTAACGCATCCCCCACACTCTCCACATAATCCTAGCTCATGAACTTCTTTTATTAAATCCTCAAAAGTTTTCGAAATTGCTTTTTCAACCAATTTTTTTCACCTATTATCTATTAACTTTAAAAATTATTTTATCTTATATTAATACTCGTTTGGCATCTTTTTGAGTTCCGCGAGCGAGAAAACGGGTCCATCGATGCACACAAACTTACTTCCGATGTTACATCTTCCACACTTCCCGATGCCGCATTTCATTCTCATCTCTAATGAGTTAAGAATTTGCTCGTCTTTCCAGCCAATTTTTACTAACTCATCCACAGCAGTTCGTATCATGATTGGAGGACCGCAGATAATTGCTACAGCGTTATCTGGAGAGGGAGCTACTTCTTTAACTATGGCAGCAACGAATCCTACTTTTCGCGTCCAGCCTTCCTCTTCGCGGTCGATGGTCAAGACGATATTAATGTCGTCTCGCTTTTCCCATTCTTCTAACACATCTCGATATAGAACCTCACCAGAGTCTCTATTACCGTATATAACGGTTAAATCTCCGTAATCTTTCCTGTGTTTATCGTCTAAAATGTACAAAACTAAAGAACGTAAGGTTGAGAACGCAAATCCACCGCCAATCACGACGATGTTTTTTCCTTTTAACTCTTCCATTGGCCAACCGTTCCCTAACGGTCCTCTTACGCCAATAGTATCCCCAATATCGCTGTTGTGAAACGTAGAGGTAACCGTTCCCATTTTTTTAATCGTAAACTTAATAGTTCCCTCTTCGGTAGGTGAAGATGCGATTCCGATCGGGCACTCTCCTTTTCCAATAATGCTGATCTCGGCAAATTGTCCAGGGATATAATTAAAAGCTTTATAATCGTCTTCGTTTTGAAATTCTAATTCAACCGTTTTGATGTCATTAACTTTATTTTCCGAGACCATTGATTTTACTTTGGTCAATATCGGAATATATGGGTTAGGCACTTATTTTCTCACCCTCCTCTTTTTCTTCAATTTCGAGAATTTTGTCGATTATTA
>JBHLLM010000017.1:0-17100 GCA_048885575.1 Candidatus Hermodarchaeota archaeon | reverse complement strand
AATTTATTGAAATTTGGGAAGGAGAATTATGAAGAATGATTCTTGGGATCAATTTTTCTTTTTTCTATACGAATATACTTTTAATCTATTGTATGTACCAGGATATTAAATATAGGAAAATATCTAATAAGGTTCTTATAGGATTTCTATTAATAGGGAGTGTTTTAACTTTTACTGAAGAGCTGGATAGCTATAAAAACATATTAATCTTTGTTTTAATAAAGCTATTTTTCCTTTTCTTTGTATTCTTTTTGTCATTTATATTATTTTCTTTAAAAATGATAGGGGGTGCTGATGGTAAATTGATGATTATGCTTGCTTTCCTTAATACAACGCACAGATTTATGTTTGAAATAATCTTTTCATACTTTTTTGTCTTTTTATTTTTATATTTATTATTGGAATTAGTTAATTACTTTTTCATTAATGTTTTATCAAGAAATAATTCATATAGTATGATATATGGCTTAAAAGAAAACTTTTCGTTCTTACATAAAATGTTCTTTAAATTCTTTTATAGATTTTTAGACTTCTCTCATATAACTAGATATAAAAACGAGAAATTCGTATTAAGATCGTTAAATTTATTCTATAATGAAAAAAAAGAAAAATTTCAAGTTTTAACTCAATTTAAACCACCAGTTGTTATCCTAATCTTTCTTACAAACAACTACATGTTGTTAAATTTTTTTTGTTTGCACTGATTTTGAGGGGTAATTTTCCTATTATTGGATTATTTTTCTGATTAACAACCACGGGATAGTGATAAGGATAATTTTAAATTAGTTAATTTTTATTTAATATTTGATTTTTAATTATCTTTAGAGTGAACTTAAACAAATGGAAATTGAAAAAACGAGAGAGACCTCATGGAAAATTCAGTTAAAAAACAAAAATGAAAGTATAGAATTGACTTCAGTAGAAGTAAGTGGAGAAGTTCGTATTCTAAAACTAACTTTATTAAAGAATGGTGATTCTTTAGTTGTTGAAATGAAAAAAGAAGAGTTTTTTAATTTTTTATCTTTAATTTCTGCTTTTCGGGATGTAATAATTGGAGAAGATCAAATAACCATTACAGAAAGTTTAAATTCTAAAGATTTAACTCCAGATGTAAAAACTGAAGCGGAGAAGAGCGAATACATTAGAATTGAACCTGAAATTGAAGAAAAAACTCTTGAAAATAAAGAAACAGAAGAACTTAATCCTGAAGAATGGGATCCTTGGTGATTTAAACCATTAGAAACTTTTTTCTAATCTAAATTCACATGAATTCAAGCTTGGATCTTCAACACAACATACATTTTCTACTACATTTACTTTATAAAGTGCATATTCGCCAAAACCCGCTAAGATCCCCGTTATATAATAACAAATATACTTAGACTTATTATTTAGATCGTTTGAAATGTTATGATGCAATTCAATTACGATTAAATTATCAGATACTTTTTTAGGAGTAAAGCGACCCCATCCATGATTACTTAATATACTACAAAATTGATTAACTAAATCATTTAAGGATTTTGATTTAAGAGTTTCATCCCAATTTTGAATTAATACCCAACCAGCCTTTTTACCTAACCAAACTAATAAAGATTTTACACCCTCTCCGTAAATCGAGGATAAAATATCGATTATTTGAGGAGGGAAGAATACAAATCGCTCATTATATAAGTCGTATTTCCCCTTGTTGTACTTTAACCCCTTCAATTTTAAATTTCTCATAATAATAATCAAATCTTTTCTTTATATAATTTTTTCTAAGAGAAATATTAATCTCGTTGTTATAAAATTAAATTTTAAAACTATTATTCCTCTTAATCTAATATTAATTCTCTCTTTTAATTAAAGTATTTCTAATATTTTTAGAATTTTAAATAGTCTAATTTTTAAAATAATTAGGAACATGTCAGAATTTCATATAATAATTGTTGAATTTTTCTTATTACTAGCACTTTTCTTGTTCATTTTCGCTTTTTCAATAATATCTGCTGAATCTATAACAGTTTTTGTATCTATCGTCTTGTATTTTATTTTTTTAATACCTTTTTTTCATGTTTTAAATGAAATAAGTCTAGTTGCTTTTAAAGAGGGTTTTGAAGTTAATTTACTTAACTCAATATTTTCTTATTCAAAATTCATAATTATCTTTATCGGTGTTTTTTTAATAGTCGAATTGATTTATACCTCTTTTTTCAGTTAAAATATTTTAATAATTATTAAAGATAATTTAGAATGCTTATTAATGTTGAAAAGAATGCTAGGATAAAAATTGCATTAGAGATAACAATTAAAATTCTTTTTCTTTCATAAGCTACAATTTCTAAGAAATAATGGGAGGAAACATTAACACAAAATAAGAGTGAACAAAAAATGATAATAAATTCATAAGTAAATAATATTTCGAATAAAACCGAAAAGTTCAGTTCACTCTTAAGAGAGATGTTCCTCATTACGAAATTAAACAAAGGAAATAAACCCCCAATTCCTCCAATTATTATCGGCAAAAGAAATAGAAATAGTAAAACTTTAAATCGTTCTCCTTTTATAATCATCTCTAACCTATTTTCGAGCTTTTGATGAATCGATATTTCATTTAAGATCTCTGAGATTTTTTCGTGTGAGAGATATGCATTTTGTGCCACTAATTTTCCAATCACATCCAGAATTATTTTGTATCGTATTGATCTCAACTCAATTTGTAGGTTCTCCAATATTTCGTCAAATGTACAGGAAAAATTTAAAAGTTGAGAAATTTGTGTCTTTAACGGTTTCTCCAATACCCTAAAATAACCCTCGTTTTGTGAGTAAGCGCTTACAAACGCTAGTTCAGGAGAAGAGTTCTTTTGTAAATGCATTGTTAAGCTTAACAAGAACGAAATAAATTCTTTAAATCTTGCTTTTTCCTCCTTTGAATAATTGTTTATTAAGCCAAGTAAAAAAAAATTATTTTTTAAAAATTTCTTATTTAGTATTTTTAATGTTATGAAAAATAACGGTAAAATAGAAATCAATATAAAATAATTAATAGTTTGAAATAAAATAAGGAAACATAGTCCTAATGGAAAAAACAACCCAAAAAAAAATAGGATACTTAATTTTGATTCAATTTCCCTCAAATACTTTCGAAATTCTTTTTCTAATGAATTCTCATTCAGCCTACAATTACTACTGAAATTTGATACTAATAGCTCTTTCATGTATAAATTAAAATCCAATGAGGGAGTGATAACTTTAGATAATAAAATTTCTGGATTTTCACCTAATTGGATTTTATTGAACATATTTCTAAATTCTTGTGAAATTGGCAGTCTATATTCACTGATTAGTTTAATAAAATTAATTGCATGATCAGTTTTATCTCCATGCGATTTTTGAATTAAAGAGAAATTAATTTTCACTATATACAAAAATGCGTTTAATTGGTTCTCTTTTTTTGTAATCTCTTTGATAAGGAGTTGACTAAAAAAATAAGTTATTATCAATGCTAACAATATTGAAGAAGACACAAGTATCAACAAACTAAATTTGGTCAAAAAAATTGAAGAAATAAGAAATATGTTAAAAAAAAGCAGAAAAATAATGAAATTAGCTTTATTAACATCATTTTCATAAACATTGAATTCCTTTTCATATAAGATTTTATACCTAGTATCTAATTCTTTAAATTTCAACTTAGGTATCTTATAGTTATGAAGTTTTTGGGAAAAATATATAATTATATTATTTAATTTCATAGAATCATTCACATTTACGAATTAATTAAACTGGACTTCTATATAGTTAAAAACATCTGAAATCCTCAATATATAATTATTAGCAGGTAAATTTTTATAAATGTGATTGATGAAAGGTTTATTATATTCGACTATTTTGTAATTGTATTCGTTTCCTATGACAAATTCATATTTACAATAGAATTCAGTTAGAGTTATGTTTAGATTTGCAGGGTATTCAATAATTTTTGCATAGGTTATGTTGGGGTTCTCAATATTGAATTTTATTCCCGTATCAACTTCATAAAAGAAAGTTTCATATTTCTCTATTTCAATGTTGAAGTTGTCGTTAAATTCGGAAATTTGCACTAAAAAAGGATTAACAATTGAGATGAAAATGGTCAATATAAATATTCCAAAACCTGTTATTAATGCCTTTTCTAATAGATTTGTCATATTACCTTTTACTACTTTATTAATTTAAACTACATGACTTTTTCCAGTTGTCCCAAAATAAACGAAGAGTTTCTATACTGTTAAATGATTGATAAGAAATTCGATCAAAAAGTTTGATTAATTCGGTAACTTCTAATTTCTCTATTGTTTGTAGTGTAGAAAAAATATCTCTATAAAGATTAAATAAAATTTCAAATTTCTCTTTATGAATATCTTCATATTTTCTTAACTTGTTAACTATATTCGAATTGTATAAATCTCGGAGAACGTCCCATTTCTTTAAATGAGGATCATACTTAAATATATTATTATATACTCTATAATTGTCATTCAAATTCTCATTTATTTCTGCAATTGATTCAATAAATCTTTTTTCTCGATTTTTCTTCATTAAAATTATAAGGCCTAAGTCTCTTAAGCAAGATTTATCAATTTTAAAATGAAATGTTATTCTATTTATCAAAGAATCGAAATCGTCAGAATGAATTGTTTGAAATCCCCTCAAACCTGCCGCTAAACAATGGAACATCGCTTCAGCTTCATTTTTAGTTAGAATTTCACCTAAATAGATAATATCTGGAGTTCTGTGTAATAAATTCTTAATTTGAGTCTGCTTTGAAAGTTGTTGATTTGTTTGGTCATGAAGTGAATCAACTTTATATTTTAATTGGTGTCTATCGTATTTAGTTTGGTTTAAAGATTCTATTATATTTTCTACATAGATTTTTCGAAATTCCTTGGGTGTTAACAAATCTAAAGCATTAATTAAAGTTGTTTTTCCCGTGTCTGTTTCACCTGTAACTGTTACGTTTATTCTCCTTAAAATTAAAAAGTATAAAAATGAGGCAATTGTTGGATTTAAAGTACCATTCTTTAACAAATCTTGAATAGTTAATATATTCTTATTTAATTTTCTTATATCTAGCGCGAAATAATTTACCTGAATTGGCTCCACATCGATTGCAAATCGACAATAAAAATATTTATTTTTTATAACTACCTTAAGACTCGGGTTTGAGTAATCGAGCCTTTTTCCACTGTATATCCTTAAAAAGGTCTTTATTCTTTCAATATCGTTTAGATCGAATTCAATTTCTGTGCGACAGCGACCAAATTTTTGGTGATTAATGTAAATCTTTTCATTTGGAGAATCTAGAAAAATTTCTTCTATAAGATCATCAACTAATAGAGGAAAAATCTTTTTTAAATTTAATTTAAGTAATGCAGTAATATAAGCTGCTTTTTCTTTTTCTTTGTGCGAGAGTTTATATTTTAAATCTAAATATTGTGATGCTTTTTCCTTGTATATCTCTAATAATTTTTCTAGAGGAACCAATTCATTAAACTCAATTTGCTCCAAGTTATTTTTTGCATCGTTTACTACAGTTTTAAAATATTCTTCATCAACCATTGATTCAAAAGCATAATGAACTAAATATTTCTTTTCGTATTCACCACTTACTCGGAAAATTGAAACATGAAATATTTGATTCTCTCCTGTATAATAAGATTCAAATAAGTCATCCGGAGGAATCCATGAGTTTTTATCGATTTCTTGATTCTTTTTAGAGTCAAGTGGTAAAGCAAAAATGTTTTTCTTATAAAAGCTGATTTTATCTTTAGAATGATTAGGATTTTTTAAAAAGTCTTTATAAAGTTTAATGATTTTGAATTTGTTTAAAATAACTAAAAGGACTTCAAATAGGTATGATATCTTTTTAAAACATACTTGACATTCTACAGTAGAGTTTTTGTGAGTGGTAAGGGCTTCTTTCTTTTCATAAATGAAATTGAACACTGAAATTGGATCAAGTATAATCGTTTCATTGAGTGAACGGAATATATCATTTATAGATTCGACCTTACAATTAAATTCGTGATAAATGCAATTATTCCTTCTTACTTTTTCTATCTTTTTCCAAATCTTTTTTATATAGTTTAACTTTTTAAAGTAATCTAAAAATATGATAACCTTATTAGGATTTATGAGGCCTTCATGAATTTTTATGATAGAATTTTCAAAATCGTTATTTCTTCTTAAATATAAACCCTTTAAGAAGCAATTAACACAGTTGTCATAAGAACAATTTTTTTCCATTAGAGTTAGGCACTCAGAACAATCAAAGGTGAAAATTCGTTCTTCTTCGTTATTTAAGCCTTCTTTTATTTGTAATTGATTTAAATTTTCAATTTTCGATTTCATCTATTATATTCTTTCAAATGGAATTTAAAAAGCCCATTTTTCTTAATTTGTGGGAATCAATGGTTTATTCTGAATGACAAACTTTTTTTATTTTAAAATATTTAAAGCTTTAATATCAAAGTGATTTTTCATGGGACATCGTAAAAAACACGCCCCTAGACATGGTTCTTTAGCATATCTTCCCAGAAAAAGAGCAGCCGTCTCTAAAGGGCGCGTGAGACATTGGTTGGATGCATCTGAAAGTATAACCTTTTTAGGTTACGCGGGTTTTAAGGCAGGTATGACTCATATTACATATATTGAGGATCAGAAAAACAGCCCCTATTTTGGAAAAGAAATAATGAAACCTGTTACAGTCATTGAGGTACCTCCCTTAATTCTGATTGGAATCAGAGTTTACAACGAAGACGAATATGGAAAATATATTGTGGGGGAGATTTTTTCAACGGAATTAAATCAATATCTAAGTCGAAAAATCAACTTGCCAAATTTTGAAACTTATGATTTTGAAGCAACAAGAGAGAAGCTCTCTAAAGACCTAAACCAAACCACTCAAATTAGAGGTATTTTTCAAACTCAGCCGCATCTTA
This sequence comes from Candidatus Hermodarchaeota archaeon, assembly GCA_048885575.1. GTDB lineage: Archaea > Asgardarchaeota > Lokiarchaeia > Sigyniarchaeales > SOKP01 > SOKP01. The sequence goes on along the minus strand of JBHLLM010000017.1, from coordinate 10,135 downwards.
CTTCACTACCTAGAAAAAAGCCCGACATTATTGAAATTAAAGTTAATTCTATTGGAGCGCCATTAGAAGAATTTAATTTTGCTTTAGATCTTTTAGGTAAAGAAATTAGGGCTCGAGATATATTGTTGGAAGGAGAACTAGTAGATGTATTAGCAGTAACTAAAGGAAAAGGATTTCAAGGACCTGTAAAAAGGTATGGGGTAAGAATTTTAACGCGAAAAAATAACAAGATTAAAAGAGCTGTAGCATGTATAGGTCCATGGCATCCAGCGCGAGTACTTTATACAGTGGCTCGGCCGGGACAATTAGGATACCATCAAAGAACAGAATATCATAAAAGGATCATGGTTATAGGAGAAAATGAAGAAGAAATTAACCCCAAAGGAGGATTTGTTAGATATGGTAAAGTTAGTGGAGATTATCTTCTGGTATTAGGATCTTTACCAGGTCCAAAAAATAGGTTAATTAGAATAAGAAAATCTATAAGACCTGATCCATCATTTATTCCTAAATCGCCGGAAATAACTTTTATAAGTAGAGAGAGTCACCAAAGAAAATAATTTTAAAAACTGTGATTTTATGGAAAAAGTAAATGTTTACGATTTAGATGGTAAAAAGAAAAATTTAGTAGATATACCACAATTATTTCACTTTAAACCTAGAAAGGATCTTGTACAAATAGCAAGTGAAATTGCTTCGAGTAAAAATAAGCAAGTTCAAGGTAGAAATAAAAGAGCCGGGTTAAGGAATACTGCTGAGGGATGGGGTACAGGCCATGGAATGGCGAGAACCCCTCGAATACAAGGATCGGGTTTTCCTACCGCTAGAAATGCTGGACGCGTACCCTACGCAAAAGGAGGTAGAAGGGCACATCCAGTTAAAACTGAGAAGGTAATCGAAAAAAAAATAAATAAAAAAGTGAATAAATTATCGATAATATCTGCAATTTCAGCTTCCGGGGATTTAGAATGGGTCAAAAATAGAGGCCATAAGATAGATAAAGTTCCTGAAATTCCCTTAGTGATAGATGATAAAGTTCAAACGGTAAAAAAAACTAAGTTTATGTATTCAATTCTTACTGAATTAGGTTTGGAAGATGATTTAATTAGAGTTAAGAAAGGTAAGAAGACTAGAGCCGGAAAGGGAAAGAGAAGAGGACGCAAGTATAAAGGTAAGAAAAGTATATTAATTGTTATTAAAGATGATTTCGGAATTATAAAAGCCGCGAAGAATATTCCTGGAATAGATGTTGTAAAATTTGAGAATCTATCAATAGAAAATTTGGCACCAGGAGGATTACCGGGGCGATTAACTCTTTGGGTTCAATCTGCTTTTAATGAATTGGAAAAATACGAGGCGATAATATAGAATGGAAAGATATTATAAGATCATTCTAAGACCATTAATCACAGAAAAGACATTTGATATAATTGAAAAAGAAAATAGATTAGTTTTCATTGTTGATAATAGAGCTAATAAGAATCAAATTAAACAAGCTATTGAGAAAATTCATAATGTAAAAGTGATTAAAGTAAATACAATTATTACACCCAAAGGAGAGAAAAAAGCTTTAATAAAACTGCACCCGGATTACTCTGCTCAAGATATAGCGATTGATTTAGGGATTTTTTAAAATATATTTATTTTTTAAGCTAGATATATTAAACTTGATAAAATCCTCAAAATTTAGAGTCTTTATATTCTCTAATAACTTTATTTCAGTAGAAGTAATTAACTCATTATATTCATTCATATTTAATATTAAAATATACAAATAATACTTCGAAAAAAATTTTTCTAAAATGCTTGAAATTTCAAGAGGATTATAAATATCTAAAATTAGGAACAAAAATTTTTCTTCTACAAAATATAGGTTCGATTTTAACCGATGAAAAGCAATTTGGTTAATACATAAAGATTTTTCAAATTGAGCACAGAACTTTGATAAATCTTGAAAATTGAATTGACTTAAAGATAGAAAAATATTCGAATCCAGAGTAATATCATAAAAAATTTCAGAAAGATTAGCTCTCCACAAAACACAGTAAAGGCGGTTTAGGGGCATTACTGACTTTTTAAAAATATCACAATTAAACAACATATTAATCTCCTCTTCAATATCCAAAGATTTAAGATTTTTTTCGCGTCTATTATCAACGAAATAGGCATTCGAAACGATTTTTCCCATATTATTAGCTTTAATATTAAAAATTAGATGGCCTTTTTGATTGAGATTATTAAGTGCTTTTAGTAAATTGTGTAATGAAATTTTTTCTTTTTGCATAAAATCGCAATTAATTTCATAAAAGTGTAAAAATAGTGAACTTTCTCCTCGTTTTAATATTAAAGAATCACCTAGTTTCAAGGCGCTTATATCATAACTAATCTTATCTGATAGAATATGAAAGAATTTTTTCTCTAGATAGTGGTTTTTTAAAAATTTGATAGAGTTATCATATTCTCGTATTCTTTGAAATATTAAATTAAAAAATTTATCTATTTTAGACTTATCATTTTCAATAAAAGTTAAAATTATAGTTTTTCTTCTGTTTTTAGGCACGCTTATCTGAACTGAATAATAATAGAGAAATTTATTTAACAGAAAATCGTTTAAAAGAGGAATTATTCTAAGTAGGTTATTGATCTCAAGAATTGAAAATGCTATGAGTTTATGATTTTTATTTATACTTTTATTATAGATTAAATGCTTTTCAATTAGAAATGAGAATAATTTAAATTTTCCTTTTTTTACCATATCATAAATTTTATTTAGAAAAATTATAAAAACTTATCATATTTGCTGGTTTGAGAACAATAATGATTAAAATTTAATTAGACTATAAAAAGATAATTTAATATATATACAAATAATAATTAAGATGAATAATTTAGATGCTAAAGCAAATTTTAGAATTTATTAATAAATTAAATCCGACGATTTCGATCCAAGCACCATCTAGGATTAATTTAATAAATCCGTTAGATGCTGTTGAAGGGGACTTTTGGATGCCTTCCGTAGCAATAAACGGAAAAAATAATCCACTATCTGCTTTTATTTATATAAAATCAAGAGAACAGGATAGCATCCTAAAATCTTATTCTATTTATGATAAGGTTGGTAAATTTAATATTAAAATTAAACATGAAGAAAAAATTGCAAAGTATAAAACTAAACCAGAAGAAAAATTAAATGGGGAATCTAAATTATTTTATGCCAGTGTATATAGGCTTATTAAAACTTACTCAATTTTTTGGGAAAAATTTAAAAATAATAATTTTGAATTTGGAATGTTAACTACAATTCCGCCCCAAAGTGGATTAGGGGGGAGTGCTGCCCTAATAATAGCAATCTTATATGGTTTCGCAAAATATTTTAATTTATATAAAAATCTGAAATGCTTAAAAGAAAATGAGTTCCCAATAAATAGGGATATTATCGCTGAATTAGCTACAAAAGTTGAAGATCATGATTTAAAAATAACTGCAGGTTATGGAGATCGATATGTGATATCAAGAGGTGGGTTAAGCTTTTGCTCTTACTCAGGAAAACTACATCATAAAAAAATTTCATTAGAACCCTTAGCAATTTATGATAGAATTGATTCATTATATGATATTCATAATTTGCCAATAATCATTTGTTTTTCTGGAGTATCTCATGATAGCGGAAATGTGCATAAGAAATTAAGAAAAAGCTATTTACTTAAAGATCCATTCATTTTGGATGGTTATAGAAATCTAGCAGAAATATCGTGGAAATCGCGCTTTGCCATAATGAAACAGGATTGGAAATTATTAGGTGATTACTTTAAAGAAAACACAATAATTATGAATAAAATCATGAAATATGTGGGATTTAGACACGGGATAGGATTATCAAATAACATTTTAATAAAATTAATTGAAAACCATCCAGATGTCTTTTCTGTGAAATTAACTGGAGCTGGAGGGGGGGGATCAGTATTTGCTCTAGTAAAACCAAATAAAATTAGAGTGGTTTTACGCGATTGGGAAAAAAATTTGAGTAAAATAATCAATGATAAGGCAATTTTCTTGTCGCTCTTCCCAGAATATCCTTTAGATATAAGGGAAGAATTGAAAAAGGCTCAATTCTTTAAAATAAAAATAGTATCTGGAGTGAAAAAGTTATAATTTAATGAACATATAAAATAATTATTTATAAGGTGGAGAGTAATTTTGAGTAAATTTGAAAGACACAAAAAAAAATCTGTAGATTATATATATCCGCACAAGCACTGCAAAAGTTGTGATCAGATGATTGAAGAAGGTCTTACTTATTGTTCTGATTGTTATGAAAAACTGCAAGAAAAAAAGAAAAATAAATGGTATAAACGGAAAAAGAAGAAGAAAGTTGAAAATCTTATTGAATAAGCCTTTTTTAGTTCTTATCTTTTAACTGATTTAATCTATTCAGAAACCAGTCTTTATCTAACATTAAGATAAAAGGCCCTAATCGAGGCCCTGATTTGTTTCCTAATAATAATAGATAAAAAGCCTCAAACATTTTACTTGGTGGAATTTTTAACTCTTCTTTAGCGATGGTAAAAATTTTATTTTGAATTGAATCAGCATCAGGATTACCATTCCCCTGCAAGTAATTTCTAAACATTATTAAGCCTTTTAATTGTTTATCACTCAAATTATTAATGAGATCCTTAGGTATCGTGTCAGGTATGACAAAGATATCTATTTTATTTAAAATATTTCTTTTAATTTTCGGATCCGTTATTCTTGTGATTTTATTTTCAACTTCTTTAATCCAGTTTTCTGTTCTTTTCAATAAAACTCTAAAATCTTCAATTGAAACGGTTTTTTCTGTTTTATCTACTCCTAAAGATGAGAGTGCTTTTTCATATAATTTTTCTAAACTCAAAATATTCTGCATTTGAGAAAGGAAAGTTAGGAGTTTTAAAGGAATTCTAATTGGTTTAAATTCTGGAATATCGCTGACTTTTGTTAGAGGGTATAGATATTTATAAAACTCATATTCTTCCTTGGATTCAGGTTTTTCGACACCATAAAAAACATTTTCCATTTTTTCATAGTAGTCGTGATATTGAGGAATTTCTTCGATTCTTAAAGATATATGTTTTATAGGATTAGTTCTCAAAATTAACATTCTATAAATTTCCGGATCTGCTAATTCTAAATATTTTGCGGGTGTAAAAACGATCCCTTTGGATGTTCCCATGTCTTGATCACCTAATCTTAACCACTCATATGGTAATTTTATAGGTCCTTCATAATCATATATTTCTTGGCAGATCTCTATTCCGGTATCATATGCTCCTCCTTTTACACTATGATCTTTTCCCGCCGGTTCACAAGTTGCTTTAAATAAAGACCATTTAGCGGGCCAATCGATGCGCCAATTTAATTTTATTCTTCCACTAAAGATTGATGTTTTTCCCCTGTAACCACATGCAGGACATTCATATAAAATCGCTTGTTCTTTCTTAAGATACTTTATTGCCCTATTAGGTTTAATAGAGCCATCTTTTGCTCGATCTTGTATTTTGTTGCATTTTTCGCAAATTACCATTACAGGTATCCATGTTTTTTGCATATCATTAAATTGTTTTTTGCGATCATCATCTAAAGTAGGTAAAATGTATTTCTTTAAAATTTCTTTAATTTTATCTGTATTTTCAAGAGCTATTTTTATTTTTTCTTGCATTTCTCTTTTCTGATACAATTCATAAGTCCACTTAATCTCGTTTTTTATACCAAAATCATTAAAAGTGGAAATTAACTCGTTTCCAAAATGGTAAGCGTAGCTTTCACATCCACAGGTTTCAAAAGGACAAGGCATTAAAGCAAATGGTTTACCTAAATTGTTTTTCTGGTAATTTTTATCTATATAATAAGGAAATCTCTTGGCTGCGTCAAAATCATCTATAAAAAGATAAAAGGATACTTTTATCCCTTTCATCTCAAATATTCTTCTAAGAGCATCGCATATAATTATTTCCCTTAAAATTCCAATATGAATATGGCCTGAAGGTGTTTTCCCTGTGGACAGCGTTATTTCTGTTAAGTTTCTTTTAGAAATTTCTTGTACTGTTTCTTCTAACCAATGTACTGACACTTTATTTACCAAACTTTTTCACTAATTAAAAAAACCTTAACTGAGTAAATGATAAAAATTATTTATGATTTTGCATTTTAAAAAATAGTGAAAAAGTTTTGAGAATCGCTGTCCTTAATAAAGAACGTTGTAAGCCTGATAAATGTAGCCCATTTGGAGAAAAACCATGTATTAAATATTGTCCAAAAGTGAGAACCGGAGATAAAACAATACAATTGAGTTCAGATGGGAAATCTGTTGAAATTATTGAAAGCTTATGCACAGGGTGTGGAATATGCATTAAAAAATGCCCATTTAACGCGATAAGCATTGTTAATTTACCCGATCCGTTAAAAAATCAAATTACTTATCGTTATGGTCCAGATCAATTTTCTTTATTCAGAATGGCGATCCCTAAGAAGGGAAAAGTGCTAGGTTTAATAGGACAAAACGGTATTGGAAAAAGCACTATGCTATCTATATTATCAGGCGAATTAAGGATGAATCTTGGGAAATTCACAGATGAAGTCCCTAATGATGAAGCTATAATTAATTTCTTTAAGGGTTCAGAATTACAGCAATATTTCATAGATTTATTTAATAAAAAATTGAGTGTTGTTCATAAACCTCAAAACATTAATCTTATTCCTAAGCATGTGTCAGGTAGAGTCTATGATTTGTTAAAAAAGAACGATATAGATGATAATTTGGATAAAATTACTGAAGATCTCAACCTTAAAAATATTTTAGATCGAAATCTCTCTGTTTTATCTGGTGGAGAGGTTCAAAGAGTAGCAATTGCTGCTGCTTATCTTAAAAACGCGGATGTCTATCTCATTGACGAACCTAGCTCTTATTTAGATGTTAGTGAGAGAATTAATATGGCAAAATTAATTAGATCGCTCACAGATAACAGCAAAACTGTCGTAGTTGTCGAACATGACCTTGCTATATTAGATTACTTAAGTGATTATATTTCTTTATTTTATGGAATTCCAGGAGTCTATGGTATTATTTCTCATCCACAAGGTGTCAGAGTTGGGATAAATATTTATTTAAATGGATATATTAAAGATGAAAATGTCAGGATTAGAGAAGAACCAATACAGTTTCATGAAAGACCTCCTATTGATTCCTTATTTGACATTGGCGCTAGCATATTTTCATATGAAAATATTGAAAAAACATTAGGAGATTTCCATCTTAGTATATCTGGTAGTGAAGTCCATGCTGGAGAGATATTAGGTATTTTAGGTCCTAATGGAATTGGTAAGACTACTTTTATCGATTTAATAGCTAAAAAAATCAAATCTGATAACGAAATTAATAGTAATAATGAAGATAGTTCCCATTCTAAGTTAAAAGTTTCATTAAAACCACAATATATTAAAATGCCAGAATCAAACTTGGTTTCTGGTATTATAAATAAAATTAAGATGGCTCCATATCTAAGCCAATCATATAAAAAGCGCTTGATTAATAGTCTTAAATTAGAAAATATTAAAGAACGAAAAATTTCCGAATTAAGTGGAGGAGAACTACAAAGAGTAGCTATAGCTGACTGTTTATCAAAAGAAGCAGATATATATTTATTAGATGAACCATCAGCTTTTTTAGATATTGAAATGCGATTAACGGTTGCTCAATTATTGAGAAAATCTATTGAAGAGTTAAAGAAATCAGCTTTTATAGTAGAACATGATATAATAACTCAAGATTTTATAGCAGATTCTATTTTAGTCTTTGAAGGAATTCCTGGTATAGAAGGAAAAGCATTGGCTCCTCTTAATCTAAGAGATGGATTTAATTTGTTTTTGAAAATGATGGGAATCACTTTTAGAAGAGAAAAATTAACAAAACGCCCTCGGGTTAATAAAATTGGTAGTACAAAAGATGTCTATCAAAAAAGAATTAATGAGTACTATTATATACCTAAATGAAATGTACTGATTATTATTGATTAAAATGATTTACTCCTTTTTTTCCACTGGAAATGAGTTATCTTTAATTTGATAGTAAAATGAAATTAAATAATTAATAAGATAGTTTAAATAATTATAAATAATTTAAAACTGGGCCCTATTTTATTATATTATACTTAAGAATTTTTAATTATTTTATTAAAAAATGCAATGGAAATTTTGGAGTTTTTGATATTCTATTAACCTATTAACAAGATAATAAAAAATTAAAAAAAATAAGTTTAATAATTATTCCTTTAATTTCCAAAAAACTAATGGTCTACCTCTCATTCCATTGTTCCGAGTAAATTTTTCAATAAGCTTTCTTTTTTGCAACTTAAGTAAGTTATCATAGATGGTTGTTCGTGGGCTATCGAGTACATTAACTAAATCCCTACGAGTTGAGGGTCCAATAGTTTGAAGTTTTTTTATTAAATTATATTGAATCGGTGTTAAAAACTCTTTCGGATTTACTTCGTCTTTAAATACTATTCTATTTGCCATAATCTATTCCTCCAAAATTTTTGCTTTTGTATTGGTCTCAGTCGTTATCATCGACAATTTTTCGACAATTTAACCAAAGAAACAATACCTAGATGTATGATATATTATAGTATCAATTTTTATATAAAGATGCTTATTTATGCATTATTATCATCAATAAACATAAACTTAAAAACGACAAAATTATTGCAATATTTGTGAAAAAAATTGAAAGAATACTACAATGACTGAAACAACCAGAACTACAGTTACCTTAAGTAAAATAAGTATGAACCAAGTAAAGGAATTGGTAGGTGTTTTTGGGAGCACACCTGCTTCCGTAATAAGCAGAATTGTAGAGCATTTTTTTGATTATGGGAAATTTGATGATGTAATAGAAAAGATGAAAGCAAAAAAGAGAGAATTATTCCCACCCGATGATAAAATCATTAATAATAAAATTAATAACTTATTTAAGGGAGTTAATAAGATACCTTTTGATGAATTTATTGATTTTTTGCAAGTTGATAAAAAACATATCTTAGAAAATATTCATATATGGGCTGAAAAATACAATATTAGGATTGTTGAAAATTTAGTCATTAAAAACCCTGATTGAAGAACACTATTTTATATCAATCAGTTCGTCTAAATTGTATAACTAAGTTTAAATATCGCTAAAATTTAACACCAAAATCTTCCCAAAAATTATTTGCCAAGTCTAATGGCCAATCCAATAAGGATGTCAGAACACCGACAATTATGAAAAAAATAAACAAAGCTAATCCAATTAACAAAGCATATTCAACGAGATTACCACCAGATTCGTCCACAAAGAAATCTTTAATTTTCTCTTTAAGATATTTAGTACCCTCTTTAACGGAATTCCATTTTTTCATGATTAAGATTATATAATTTTATTTACCTATCTCAAAATTTCCTTATAAACTAAACATAAAAATAATTTATTTTACTCTTTAATGGTTTTTAGCGTTTGTCTGAGCTCTTCTTCTTTCATTTGTTCTTTAGGAGTTAATAATTGGAATTTTCCATCTTTTTCAATTCTAGGAATTATATGAACATGAAAATGATTTATTAGTTGGCCAGCAGCTCTAAAATTATTTTGTAAAATATTATATCCATCAATGTTTAATTTTTTATGGATCAAAGTAGAAACATTTTTAACAACCTCAAATAATTCAGTTAATCTATTAACAGGGATATCCTCTAAATTGTTATAGTGATTCTTAGGAATAACAATTGTATGACCTGCTGAAACAGGGAAAATGTCTAAAAAAGCGAGGTTTGTGTCACTTTCGAAGAGAATTTGAGAAGGTATTTTTTTTTCTACTATTTGACAAAAAATACATTTTTCATCGTTTAGCATATCTTTCACTAGCTATAATCATTTCTAAATATAATAATAGTTTTAATTTTTAAAAAAACTTTCACAGCCTTTTAATTTTTGTAGTTAAATTTTATCCCAAATAATACCTAAACGGATTATATTAGATATGTTGTATAATGAGATCAAATCTTTAATTGAGAAAAAATTTTCTCCGAAAGTGTATAGAATTAATTCAGAATTTTACGGATTATATTA
>JBHLLM010000016.1:0-17168 GCA_048885575.1 Candidatus Hermodarchaeota archaeon | reverse complement strand
ATTGGAAATGCTATCCTTCAATCCTCGATATCCCTTATCAAATAGATACTACTTATATCTCCGTAAAGACTAAATATGTTCCAAAAGTATTAAAAGAGTGCGTAGAAAAAGAAGTACCATGGGTAATTATTTTTTCTTCTGGTTTTTCTGAAACGGGTGATTTGTTTGGATTAAAGTTAGAAAAAGAATTAAAACTTATAATAGCGGGATCAAATACAAGATTAATAGGACCTAATTGTATAGGGCCATATAACGCTTCAGAAGGGATGGCATTTTCATTCAGCGCCAAAAAAAACACTCCTGGATCAGTATCGTTTATGTCACAATCTGGAGGGCACATGAGTCAATTATTAGACATAGGGTATAAAAGGGATATAAGGTTTAGGTACGGCGTATCATTTGGTAATCAAATAGATCTAAATTGTATAGATTTTCTGACACATTATCAAAAGGATTCCAAAACTCATGTAATTGCTGCCTACCTAGAGTCATTCGGTTCTGCTACAGGCCACGAATTCTTTTTAAAGTTGAAGAATACTACAAAAAATAAACCCGTTATTATTTGGAAAGGGGGTTATACTGATGATGGTTCGAGAGCGGCTTTTTCCCATACTGGCGCCATAGCAAGTGATCTAAGGCTGTGGTTTTCAATGGCGAAGCAAACTGGAGCAACATTAGTTAAAGATAACGAAGAATTTTGGAATACCATAAAGACATTCGAATTATTATTTCCAAAATATATTCCTCAAGGAAGAAATATAGGAATAATAACCCCAGGTGGTGGCTCTAGTGTGAATACTACAGATTTATTTGGATTTCACAATTTGAAAATTCCAGAATTAACTTTAGATTCCCAAAAGAAAATTAGCGAAATACTTCCATATGAAAATGTAAATGTAAAGAACCCCGTAGATTTAGGCGCTCTTGGTTTTGTTGTTGATGTATTTGTAAATTGTATTGAGATCGTAGTAAAAGATCCCAATATTAATATTGTGGTAATTCCTTTATGGCCTCATTTTATCTATAATCATGTTTTCAAGCAAATGATTAAAATCCAGAAAGCAACAGAGAAGCCATTTATGTTTTGTCTACCAAGCATTGCTGACTCATCGGAACTCGCCCAACGATTTTCCACAGTTAAAAAAATACTTCATGAAGAGCGAGTACTCTATTTTCTATCATTAAGAGACGCTGCAAAAAGCTTATCACTATATTGTGATTATATTGAATTCGTAAAATCATGTTATAAGGATAATGAATAAGAAATAATAATAGGGTTAATGTTTTTTTATTATTTCTCTTAAATACAGTTTCATAAAATAGCGTTCAATGGAACAATAATCTAATTTTTGGTTATTTGTTAATTCCATGTTTTTAGACAAAAAGAAGTGAATATTGATGATCTTACCATAAAACTTTGTGAGCTTATTATCAAAACTTATATTTTTGAAGTTATTAATATCCAATTTTTTAAAAATTGGCTCTATAGGAATATTATATGTTACTGATTTCTCTAAAATTTCCACAGGAAAATTAATATCCACTTTTCCTGAACTCAATTTTTAACACCTAAACTCAATTTTTGAATTAAATTTATATTATTAAACCTCATTGTTATTCGAATAGAAGTGCTGCGTCTAATTTTGTCGGTAATCCGCAGTAATGCCTACTAAATTGTCTATTATTGAGCGTATTTAGGGCTATAATCTCAATTTTGAATATATTATTGTTTTTCTTATATTAAACTAAGATTGAACAATATATTAAAGGGTTAATACGATGAAACTAAAATCTAAAATAATAGCGAAAGTATTAGTTAAAATAAATTGAATTAAAGAATTAAAATTTAGTAAATATAATTCGGGGATAATAGATGGGATTTATAGCTGGACTTAAGGGAGTTTTTAAAAAACCATTGTACGTTTTTATTATAAGTTCATTTACTCTAACTTGGATTCTTATTATTTTAACTAAATACTTCACCAATGTCGTCCTAGGTTTGTTTGTTTTAATATTTGGGGGTAGTTTATTATTTTTTGTCTTGATTTTATTCGTCATTTCCTTTTTTAAAAAAATTGATACATTGAAGTGGTGGTTCTACATTATTCTTTATTCGTCAGCGTTAATATTAACAATATTCTTAAATCAAACGATTTTTTTCCCTACATCTGAGCTATTTTTTATTATCCCCTTAACCATTAATCAATTTTTTACTGCTTTTTTCGCCTTTAAATTATGCATGGATTCTTCTACTAAGATAGATGACTATCTCTATAAAAAAGAGAAATCTCGGATTATAACGAGAATAATTGAATTTTCTATATTTGGTCTTTTAAATTGGTGGGTAATTAGAATAACAGTAATTTTCTTCAGTTTTACACCAACTATATTGCTTCTTATTGTTATAAGAATGCTCCAAATTATGTTTTGGATAAATATATGTTTATTAGGAATTGCTATAATTCGATTAATAATAACTAAGAAGTTTTCTGCCTATCTTACACTATTCTTTTTGCTTACTCTATTTTACGCCTTATACATCCTTTTCGACTACTTATACGGCGCTTTTTTCAGCGCTGAATCAGGAGATATTACTTATGTCATTACTTCATTTATTGTTGATATTTTATTATTTTTATATATCTTAGGTACTGTTTATAGTAGAGTTGACTATATCAAAAACAAATTGAAAATCCTCAAAACAGAAACCATAGCATTATTTCTCATCATAATGAAAATTTATGTCCAAGTTTCAAAAATCGTTCCTAAGATTGTCGCTGAAGAAATACAAATCCTGCAAGCTGGAGGTCTATTCGTCATTTTTGTGTTTTTCAATCTTCTTTTTGGAATTCACTCAGTTATAACTCATAAACTAGAAGAGAAAAAAAAAGAAGAAAAATAAAAATTTAATACATTTCTGACTTCGAAAATAATAGTGCGAAACATCCGTAAAAAATACCATTCACGAGCCCATTTAACAGAAATCCGATTAACGACATAATCGGATTTATTACTAAAATACCATAATATAACAAAGTAGAGGGATAAACGAATGCTAAAACTCCCAAAACCGCAGAACCGATCAAAGCAGAAATCAGCCATCCTCCAAAGCTACCTCCTTTACCATCTCCAGTGCGTCCCGCCACTAATGCCGCGACAAATGGAGAAACTAGGTATCCAATGTTTTGAATTAAAGATTCATCCAATATACCTAAGGTTATTTGTCCAAAAATAGTATTTATTACAGTTCCAGGTAAATTAATAATAGGTCCGAAAAATATAATCAGTATGATTAATGGATCACTACTTATTGCACTAAACAAGAGATTTAAATTACCACTAATCGTTTCCGCTATTATAATGAACAGAAAATTTAAACCAATAAAAGCTAGCAAACTGAAACCTAGCGCTTTACCTAATCCGATCTTAATCAACCTTTTTTTACAAGTGTATTTTCAATTTAAATTATTAATACTATGTATAAAATAGAATGTAAAAGTTATTTAAATTTATTTGACTTAAATTGTTAAAGTCACATCTTATCAATTTTAAAAAATGTTCTTGAAGAAAGCCTTAAATTGGTAAATTTCATAAATTTTTTGTAGTTTCTCCTATATTTTAATAATTAATATTTCTAATTATAATTTAAGGCTATGAGAGAGAATCAAAATAAATTTGTTATTGGCAAATTAAGGCATAGTTTTCTCAATAAGATGTTGGAAAATTTTGCATCAGTTACCCATTTAAAAGACAGTAGAGTAGTTGTTGGTTCACAAATCGGGGAAGATGCAGCTGTAATTGATATGGGAGATAAATATTTGGTCGCAAAAACTGATCCAATAACATTTGTAACTGATGAAATTGGATATTATGCGGTACATGTTAATGTTAACGATGTTGTATGCACAGGAGCCACTCCAAAATGGTTTCAATCGACTATATTACTACCTGCAAGGATAACTGACGAAGATTTAATTGAATATATATTTAAAAACATCCATGACACTTGTAAATCCTTAGGAATAAGTGTTATTGGTGGTCACACAGAAATTACCGCAGGTCTTGATAGACCAATAGTAATTGGTTCTCTTCTTGGCGAAGTAGAAAAAGAAAAATTAGTTTTATCATCAGGAGCTAAAGCAAACGATTCCATTATCCTAACCAAGGGTATTTTTATCGAAGGTACTTCTATAATAGCCCGTGAAAAAGAAGAAGTATTGAAACAAAAAGGTTTTGATAATGATTTTATTAAAAAATGTAAAAATTATCTATACAATCCTGGAATTAGTGTTTATAATGAAGCAATTAAATCCAACGATAATTTTTTCCCTACTTCTATGCATGATCTGACTGAAGGGGGCTTATTCTGCGGTCTAGCTGAAATCGCAATCGCATCTGATTTAGGTTTACGCATTAATAAGGAACAAATAAATGTTTTACCAGAACCATTGGAATTAAGTAAAATTTTCAATTTAAATCCGTATAGTACAATTTCTTCTGGTTCTCTTTTAATTTCAATCAACAAGGAATTCTCTGAGGATTTAATTAATTTATTAAGAAGAAATGGGGTTTATTCTGAAGTAATTGGAAATTTTACTTCAAAAAAAGGGGAATACTTAATTCTTGATGAAAATAATAAGAAATCGCAAATGAGTTATACTGAAGTTGACGAAATTACTAAAATCCTATAATTTTTAATTCATATACTATCAAATTTACATTTTTGAGAAAAATGCTTAGCAATTATTCTTTTACTAAGATTTTTATTTTTAAATTTTCACTTTTAATATATACCGGTATTTTATATTTTTATAATTAAGGGTTGTTTTAACTAAATATATCTAAAAATATTAAATTTTGATTTATTGTGGTAAATAAAGAATTGTTTACGATATTAAAATCCATCAGAGAGAAAGCAAAAGGGAAAGAATTAACGCTAAAAATGAATTCCCATGTATTTTTTGAGATTTTAGAATCTAAGAACAATTCGTTTAAGCAATTTAAAGAGCAAATTAAAAAAGATTGGGAACAATTCAAATTTCAAAATCAAAATCGAATAGTGAAAAAAACCTATAGTTCTTTTTTTTTCCGATTTTTTCATGATTATTTTAAATTTTATCTTCAAAATTTTTGCGGATTTGACACAGATTCCTTAGATCTAATAATTAAAGAGAAGATATCTGGCGACCAACTATTTTTAGAATATAGTTATTACTTATCTCCCGAAGAACGAGAATATTTTCAGGAATTCAGCGAAACTTTTAACGATAGTGCCGATGGTATTACTTCACCCTTTGGTTATCTTTATCTAGTAGTAGCGATATTAGGTGTGATTTTGAGAAAGCTACTAGAAGAAAAATTTTATATTGTTTTAGACGGTGCTATCTTAAAAAATGGTGAAAATAATAATACCTTAAATTTTTTAATTGTAATCAAAAACAGCCATGATGAGTTGTTTGATAATTATTATTATATGTATTTATTCTACTTTTTAAAATACTTTAAAAATGTTCCAAAAGCATATTTTGATAAGCTATTAAATGGTAGAGAAAAAGTATACGAAATTGCTCTTAACGAATATTCTTTTGCTAAAGAAAAACTCGTCGATCTACTATATTACTTCTATAAAAAGTGTAATCTTCTTCAAAATTTTTCACCATTATTAGATTTCTTGAATTTTGTCTGCAGTCGAGTTGAAGATTCTGTTTTTCCTAAATTGGAGATAATAAAAAAAGAATTTTTACAGAACTTTGATTATTCTAACGAAAAGAAGAACTCCTTACTTAAAATTTTTGATTTTATAGATAAAAAATCAACGCTTTATAGTACATTCCAATCTAATAATTTACCATCTCAAAAGGCTCAATTTAACTTATTTTTGTTATATATGAAATATTTCTTTGGCAGTGGAAGTCTAGAAGCTTTAGAAGTTAGTAGTTTGCTGTTTTTACCTGAAGAATTTAAAATTGCTTTAAATAAAGCTAATAAAGAAATAGAAAATATAATTAATGCCAATACAATAAAAGATATTCAAGAATTTTTAGATAACTTCTCAATTCTATCGAACTTAGAAAATCCAAATTTGATTTTTAAAATTATTTTCAATAAAGATCTTTCTCAGATTAATTACCAGTTCTTTAGAACTTTCTTGCACAGTCTAAACACTAGTATTCGGCGTTTAATTGATGCTGAAAACAAAATATTAGAAGAAAACCCAAATAACGAGCCTATGACTTTTAAGGTAGTTGTTGATCATATCTGTAGGATGCTCTACACTTTAATAGATAAAATTTTTATTAGAAAACTTCCAGAACAAGCATCTAAGAATTTTATTGACCCTAGAAGTAGATATGTTGGGAAAAATATAGCTTTAAGAGTATTAGAATTGTTCATATTCAGTGATTTAAATGTTTCAGATGATGTTTGGCCTGATTACATTATAAGCATGAATAAGGATTCTCTCTTAAAAGATTTAGAAAATTACAATATAGAAGTTCCAGAAAATCGATTTTATCAGTATGAAGATATAGTTAGATTTGTAGTCACTTATAACTTTCTATCTACATCCAATCAACCAATATTCGAAGAGTGGATAATCAGTGGAATTATTACCCCAATAAATAATTTTATTTTTAAAATTCGGAGTTTAATTGGAGAAAATGGTAAAAAATCTCAAGTTTATGAAGTTCTAAGTAATTACTTCATTAAAAATGTAAAAGAACTTGAAGATGTCCAAGAATTAGAGTTTATATGCCGACAAATCTCCGCTTTTTGGGAAAATTCGAGAGAAACATCTTGATCCTCAAAAATTCTCAAAAATTTCAAAAATTTTACAGAATTCTTGGAAATTTAATTCGACATCAATTACAGGAACATTTAATTCTACATTTTGAGAATAATCACTTCTAGTAATTAAACCAGATATCATTTTAACATTATTATTTAATTGTCTGTTAATCTGATTTAAATTTTCTACGCATAAAATAGTAGGATAAGGTAGATTCCTAAAACTTTCAAAAAAAATAACATCTAATTTGAAAGGGCCATTTTCAAGCCATATTATTAATTCGTCCAAATTGATCTCTTTCTTGAGGAAAATTGCACTCTCACCAGCTTTGTTTTTTATTATGGAAAAAATTGAGCCTGCTTTAGAGAATCTAAACGAATCTTTTCCTTCATTGTCAATTTGATGTTCGTGTATATATTTTATTATACCTACTTCCATGTTTAGTTCAAATTTCAATTTCTTAATAAGATTTTCAATAAGTTTCGTCTTTCCGCTCCCTGAATATCCAATTACGCTAATTATTTTCATCAAAAACCACTGATTCTTAGGTTTTGAAAAATACTAGAGATTTAATATAATTATTAATATCTAAGAAGTGTTAAAAGAATTAACTTTACTTTAAGATGAAATAAAAAGTTCCGAGTAATTATGGCTTTGAAAAATGAACTATTCGTATTCGATGCAAATTTCTTTATATGTATGAATTCAATTAGAGCAAAAAATATACTGGAAAATTTGGCACAAGCAGGGTCAGATTTAGAGTTTAAATATTATATTAGCGATGTTGTTTTTGATGAAATTAAAGCACCTAATACTTATCGGGAGAAATTTCAGAAAATCATAAACATCAAAAAAATTGAAAATTCAGAAATTGACTCTATTAAAAGCGATCTTAGTAAGCAAGGTATTCGTTTTCCAGCTCAAGATCCGGATTTATCCCTGTTATGTTTATCTCAAAAGTTACACGATGAGGATATTAATAATTCTATTAATTTAGTGTCTGATGATTTTAAACTCGTTAAAAACGCTAATTTATTTTTTCACGGAAAGATAAATATTTTATCTTTGTCTAGTTTTCTGTTAAAAATTCACAGAACAATTTCTAACAAGCAATTAAGGAACTATTTCAAAAACACATGGAAGAAGAGTTTGACCTATACGCTCTCATATATGATAGAGCGTTCTAAAATTTATCCTGCGGAAGAAAAAATAACTTGGTTAATTGAAAAGGCTATTAGTGTAACTCAAGATTCAATAATTACTCAAGACTCTCATTTTGTTGATAATCGAAAGGGTTCTGTCAAGTTTGAAATAGGTGCAAGTAAGTATGAACAAGAAATTGTGATTTGTGAAAAATATATAGAAAACATGAAATTAGCGAAAAGCGAGGAAGATCTGATATCAAATATAGTAAATTTCCTTGAGAATTTAAAAATATCTCGTGAGTATGTTAAGCAAGCTCGTAAAGCGATTGAGAAACACGATTCAAAGAATGCGGTAAAGGATTTAAAGAAAGGTAATGGCTTTCTGGTTTCTTTATTACAAATTGCTTCAGGTCAATTAAATGATTTAAAGGACTATGAAATTGTAGAACAGTTAATTTGTAGCGAAATTTCAAAAATGGAATTTCTTAGAGCCTTTATTTTGATTTCATTGGGTAGAGTTAATAACGCCATAGATTCTTTAGAAAGAGCAGCACTATTCTCAACAATAATCCATAACCATCAAACATGCTTAACCTTAAACTATGTAAAAGCATTAATCTTACTATTTCACGGGTTATATAATAATGCTATAATGGCATATAATTTTACGGAAGAGCTTGCTGACATCTACAGCGACGATCGCCTTAGACTTAAATGCGCAATTGGTAAGGCTATAGCTCTTTACATTCAAGGAGAAGAAAGAGAGACTGCTATGGCGATTATGGAAGAAATTTCACTCATGGATATGGAAAAAAACTTTTTAGACGCAATTATCGTATTTAGTGAGCTTGGAGATTATTTTTTAGCATTAGGTCATTCACAATTAGCAGCTAATCTTTATAATGAGGCGTTAGAAATCAGTATTGATTATAATTTAAAAATTAGAAGCGACATCTTAATAGAAAAGTTAAAACGTTCTTACATCGCAACAGTCTTGAATGGATACTCTACAGAAGATATAATGGTTGATAAGTTGGATGTCTTACTTAATAAAGCTTATTCGGTCAAAGATGTGGAGAAATACAACGAACAAATCAAGAAGATATCGAGTTTTAATATCTTATTTTATACACCATTCCCTTACATTAGGGGAAAAAAAAAAATTATTCCTTATATTAAACTTCCAAAAGAATTGCAGGAGGATTATTTAGAAGTAGTTCACTTTGAAAAGTTGAAGGATAAAGGCGTTGGCAAGTATCTTTTCATAGTCTCACATTACGAATTGGGTTTGTTAGGAATTATCTTAAAAACTGATGAAACTGTTATAGGCATCGCCGAAAATTACACATTAAAATTTAAGCCAACCTCTAAAGTTAAAATCTACAATCCAAGTGAAGTATTGAGAGATACCTATTTAATCAGAGCCATCATAGAAGGTGTTTCTAAAAATGAATGCGAAATTATATACTCTTTGCCTTCTTTCTTTAAAGCTCTAAATATCTAACTTAATATTTTCTTAAATCTTTATCTCGTTGGCTAACTTGATGACCATGAACAGCACAACTTATACAATAGTATTTTTTCTTGCTTGGGGTTTGAATAATTGTTCCTTCTTTTTTTAGTTCAGCATACATTCTACCATCAACTAAAGAAACTCGCCTAGTGACTGCTTTAGCTTTGCTCCGAGGAACAAAACGGCCACATTTAGTGCATTGAACTTGACTATAATGTCCCTTACTTGAACCTGACTTCCCCCCACTTCGTCTTTTTTTGGGCATTTTCAAAAATTTTTCTATAAGTAATTATCTTCTATTTCTAAAATAAGACAAACCTTAAAAAATTTATTCTTTCGCTTAGAGAATTAGCAAATATTCGCTCTATTAAGGTTTTTTTACAAAAAGAAATAGTTAATTTTTATCGTGCGTTTCAATTTTGCTTAATGATTTAAATGAAAACAATAATCTTTGAACTACAGTTAAAAGAAGCAGTCCTGTGAAGACTAATGCGAAAAAAGGGAAAAATAATGTGAATGGAATTCCGTATAAAAGGTTTGATAAGTAAAATATCCAGAATTCGCTAATAAAAGCGAACCAAAGGATAATTAACCTCTCTGCTCTTTCCATAAAGCCTACTCCTTTCATGTCAATACCTTCATTTTCAGCTCTAGAGCGAATATAAGAAATCATTATAATTAGGAATAATATCACAAATCCGACTACATAGTTAAAATATCCGCCCATTATTAACCCTAAAACTAAAACTGCATCAGAAAGCCGGTCTAGATTAGAATCTAAAAAGGCTCCTGATTTTGAAATATTATCTGTCCTCCGAGCTACTTCTCCATCGAATACATCAAAAGCACCAGCCCAAAACATTACAAATGGGACGATCCAAGCTATTGGAAAAGGAAAATGTAGCCCTCCCCATGCTAATAAAACAGCAACAAGCATTGAACAGAAAAAACCACAAAGCGATAAAATATTCGGTGTAAATCTATATTTAATTAATAAGTTAACAGGAGGGTCAACAAACTTATTTAGAAGTCTTCGCTGATTGCTCCGTTTAGTGTTGGCTTGTTCAGATTTGCTCAATTTTTCTGCCTAAATACAATTTTACGATAGTTAAATTTAAAAGTACTCTAAAATAAAAAATTTTTCATATTAATAATTGCAAATTCATTTTAATTAATCGAATCGTAGAAGATGCTAAGTAGGAGCGATTCCCTAAGCTCAAGTTAGTCAAATTTAACTTCTTCAATTCTTCATTCTTTACTAAATCGCCACTTTGATCTCCTAGAATAAAAAGCAGATTATCCTTTGAACTCAATTCCTCAAAAACTTTTTTAAAATCTATTCCATTCTCGTTTAACACATAAATTTTATACTTCTTTTCAACGAAATTCTTAATCGCATTAATGATATCTAATTCTGAGTACTTTACAGAAGCTAATGGAGTTTCAAAGTTTTTTTCTTGTTTTTTCGTTTTTTTAATTAAATCTACAAAAAAATCTGTCAAAAGAATTTCGTTTTTTGGGAAATATTCATTATTAAACAGATTAGAGTCAAAAATAAAAGTGCCATAATTATCTAGAAAAACATGAATTTGAATGTTTTTTTCAAGAGCGTCATCATTTATTAAAGCTGATAAGATGCATCTTGAGATTACATCAAGTCTTCCAGAGGAACTTGGAATATCTTTAATCGTATAGTTGTCAATATCGACTGTTGTCGATTTTATGAAGAAAATTAACTCCATTTATTTAATTTGAATCTTTTTAATTTAAATTGGTATTATAAACTTAAGAATTTCTCATTTGAATAAATTTTTGTTTTTCAGAAGTGCTAACAACTCTGAAATTATAATTTATTTTAATTTTCTTTTCTTAAAATGAGTAATTAGATAAAATGTACCCGTCAATACTGCTACAGAGAGGACAATTCCGATGATTCC
Source organism: Candidatus Hermodarchaeota archaeon (assembly GCA_048885575.1). Taxonomy (GTDB): domain Archaea; phylum Asgardarchaeota; class Lokiarchaeia; order Sigyniarchaeales; family SOKP01; genus SOKP01. The sequence continues at coordinate 5,786 of JBHLLM010000016.1, read as the reverse complement.
TGCAATATAATCGTTGTTAAGAAAGCTTAAGAAAGGAATCCAAGGAGAAAACAGATTTTCAAGCCACTCTTCACCGTAATAATCCGTTATCACTCTTTCTAATCCATCAGGATTTTCACTAAGAAAACCGATTGTAAATCCTGATGCTAATGAAAATATTAATGTAATAATTATGATTAGAATTGTGATTAAGGGCCATTTATACCTTTTTATTAAACCCATTTTTATATCACCCCTAAGATTGATTCAGTCGTAATAAAATCAGGTTTAGTTTTATAAATATAAAATACAATTAGAGCTGAGATTATCCCCTCACCGATACCTATCAGGCTATGCCAAAAAAGCATAGCTGGAACAGCAAATTGAATTGGAATTGTGCCACTAATCGCAATTTCAATACCACATATGCAAGAAGCCAAAACAATTGCGAGATAAGATCCTATCGCTGTTGCTATTGTAAGTTTTAGTTCCTTTTTCAGTGATGTATTATTCAAAAGTTTTACGAATAACATTACTAAATAGAAACCAACAATACCTCCAACTATTCCCATATTGAAAGTGTTTGCTCCCAACGCGGTGATTCCTCCATCTCCAAAAAGACTTTGAATAACTAAAATTAAAAATAACACTATCACTGAAGCCCAAGGTCCAAGGATAATAGCAACTAAAGTGCCTCCTACTAAATGCCCCGACGTACCACCTGGTATTGGGTAATTAACAAATTGGAAAGCAAAGATAATTGCTGCAAGGACCCCTATATAAGGGATTAATTTTTCAGAATCTTCCTTTTCAAAAATACGACCCATTCTAAAATAACCAAAAATCATAAAAGCAATAGTAACAACCCAAAGCACTGTAGTAGTTATAGGATCTAATAATCCGTCAGGTAAATGCAAATTTTATTCCTCAATATTTTATTATCGATTAATTTTTTTATAATGAATAATATTTTATCATAATTTAGTATTATTTTTAAACGATATGATGATTTTATAAATTAATATGAAATCTGAATCTAAAGTTATCAGAGTTTAATATCTGGAAAAAATTAACGAAATTCGCAAGTTAATAGAACATTAAGGAGATTGATTAAACTGGATATAGAACTACCTTTCAAACACGAAGATGATAAGAATTTTTTAAATAAATTTCATCCATTAATTCGGTTTCTTCTACCCTTTATTTTTGTTATTCCTTTCCTAATTATTTATGATTTTTATCTAGTTATTTCTATTATAATATTGGTTTTAATTATTAATGTGGTTTTTCACTTACATCTAATCAATATAATTTCGAAACTAAAAGCCTTAATCCCATTTATTTTGCTTATAACGATTTTTATTCCTTTTTATGTTGGAGACACTGTAATTTATCAGTTAAAAATAGGTCTGGTCCTAAATATTTATAGAGAAGGGCTAATTCTTGCTATAACTCTATTTTTTCGAATTATAGGGGCGGCTTTTGTATTCTTAACATTTCTAACATCTTTAACTTATTCTGAATTTATTGAAACATTAACTAAACTAAGAGCGATTCCGTCCTTTTTTATAGGTAGTATAGTTATCATGCTTCATTACATCCCAATTCTTGCAAGATCTAATAGAAAAGTACTTGAAGCACAAGAATTAAGAGGAAAAAACTTCACATCTTATTGGCAAAGACTTAAAACTCATGCGTTCATAATGGGAAAGAATCTAGTACATAACATGGAGCGAAGTGAAAAATTGTATGAGAGTTTAAAAATGAGGGGTTTTTCTGGTAAAATCACCTTTTCTTCAAAGAAAATAAAATTTGCAGATATTCTGATAGTAGTAATATTTTTGTTCACCATCTTTTTTCTCATCTACTTTGTTCATCTAAAACAGATTTATATGGAGGTTTTAAAATTACTTTTCTTATAGAAGTGGAAAACTTGAATTTTGATTATAATTCAAATTTTTCTATTGACGATTTATCATTAAAAATTGAAGAAAATTCTATATACGCTCTAACAGGAAACAATGGGTCAGGTAAAACTACCCTGCTTAGATTATTAGTTGGTTTATTGAAACCTAAATCTGGACATATTAAAATTTTCAATGAAACTCTAACTAGAGATAAAAAACAAATATGGAAATTACGCCAGAAAATTGGATTTCTTTTTCAAAATCCTGACGATCAATTATTTGCTCCAACCATAGGAGAAGATATTGGGTTTGGAGCAAGAAATTTAGGACTTGAAGAAGCTGAAGTGAATAAGAGAGTTGAATGGGCACTCGAGGCTGTTAATTTAACACAATATGGTAGAAACTCTCCATACGACTTATCTTGGGGTCAGAAGAAACGAGCTGCTTTAGCAGGGTTATTAGTGATGAAGCCCAAGTTATTAATTTTAGACGAACCTTTCGCAAATCTTGATTTTAAATCAATCTATAACCACCTACAAATTTTCAAAACTCTTAGAAAAGAACAAAAAATGACAATTTTATTTACTACTCACAATCTTTTTTTTATAGAAAATTGGGCAGATAAAATGCTTGTTTTAAATGAAGGAAAAGCTATATTTGAGGGTCTTCCTAAGGATGGATTAAGTAATCCCAAAATTAAGCAATTGTTGGGTTCCTATAAAGAAATCTTAAATCTAATTAACGAATAGAAATTTAAATTTCCACTAAAATAGAATAAATTTTTTAACTTGGTTCTTATATTATTACATGGGAAAATGATGATGGAACATTAGCATATTCGAGGACGCGTATGATAATCTGTGATTACGCGCGCAAATTTATGCAAACATCCTGAATTTATTAATCAATATTCATCCTGTAAAAATGGGCTCTTAATCTAGCTATGGTATTACCGCGCGATGAGATTTGAGTCAGCACCCAGGCAGGGTACATGATTATGTCCCAAAAAGGCATAGAAATTACCGCCTAGCACGAGAGAACTTATTTGATTTATGGTATAACCATTAAATGATATATTTGTGTTAGTGTTTCTAGGCAACAATATATGCTGATTTCATGAACAAACAAATGTTATATTCAGCATAGAAAGCAATTTATAGAAGACTTATTGTGTCTGAATTAAAAAGTTCTTTTAATTCTTTATTCATTTCTCCTTTTTCTTCTTGAAGATATCTATCCAATACAGAAGAAATCTTTTGTGAGTACTTTTTCATAATAGCTCTTACGAGCCCTATTTGAATATTTTTATCGGTTGCGATACATAGGATACCCTTCCCAACCTTAAGTGAAAATATCATACCTTTAAAATATTCAGTAATTTGTAGATGGATATTTCCATACCCTAAAATATATCCTTGTTCTTCTCCAGCCGTAAATACTGCTCCTCCAATTGCTCCTATTTTTTCAACAGAAATCTCTTCTTCGGTAGGAGACTTCAAAATAAACTTGGATTCACTCATAATAGTTATCCCCGTGTCGTCTATGATTATTGCGTATTTTAAGCCAGGAGTACTATTAATGATTTCCTTCAAGAGCTTTTTCAAAATACGCTCATCATGAGAATAACTCAATTACTTTCACCTTTTTTAAGCGCGTTTGGATAATTTTCTGTGCATCTTATTATTTTAAAATGAATTTATTTAAAGTAAACTGTAGATTTTTCAACTTTTTTAATATTAAAATAAAAATTTATCTATAAAAACTTATTTCACTCATGAAATAATTTCATTTTAACGCAACGGATTAAAACAATTCTTGTGCTCTAATTAAAGTTTTTAATGGTTTTACTCCGCTTTTATTATATTTTGATTTTTCTAATAAAATGAATAGTTTAAACTTTTTTGCTTTATCAATATCAAACTTCAGTTGGATCAAGTTTGGATCGTTAATTAAATCTTTATTCTCTTTATTTTTAGAAATAGCCCACAAAGCCAATTTATTCTCATGTATCCAAAGTCGCTTTGAGATGTCTGAGCCAATTGGAAATCCATTTTTGTCCGTTATAACTCCAGCTACAAAATTTGGGAAGTTTTTCTTAATCCGGTGTAAAAAGTAATTTACTTCAATTTGATTTATAAGCCTGTTATTTTCTTGTTTCATTCTCACAAACCTCTAAAAATCAAATGGCTATAAAATAAAAGTTAGAAAAGAGTCTTTAAATGCTATATTATCGTGATATTATTTCAATAAAAATGAGAGATTTATAATCATTGAAAAAGCTAATTTCTCAAAATAATTTCTAATTAGTAACTAATTACTTTTTTTGAATTCCAAGATTTAAGTTTTCTATTAATTCCTGAAATCTATTCCTAACTGTTACCTCTGTCACTTGGGATATTTTGGCAATTACCCTTTGTGTCCTCCTTTCTTCAGTCAAGATACTTGCAGCATAGATCGCTGCGGCACACACTCCAGTTGGGCCCCTTCCTGAAGTCAAACCCCTTACTTCAGCCATTTTAATAATCTTTTTAGCCATTTTCTGACATTCTGTAGAGAGTTCCAATTCGGATACAAAACGAGTAAGATAATCCAATGGTTTTGTAGGATTTAAATTTAACTCCAATTCTTTTGAGACGAATCGATAGGAACGTCCAATTTCTTTTTTGTTGACTCTAGCAACTTCTGCGATCTCATTTAATGTGCGTGGGACTTTGAACATCCGACATGCGGCATATAAACTTGCAGCAGCAACACCTTCAATGCTCCGGCCCCTAATTAAATGAGCTTCTACAGCATCTCTATAGATTTTAGCAGAACATTCGCGTAGATTTTTCTGAAGATCAAGATTAGACGCCATTCGATCTAACTCACTTAAAGCAAAAGTCAAGTTTCTTTCGGTGGCATCTGAAACCCTAATCCTACTTTGCCACTTTCTTAGACGATATATTTGACCTCTAATTTTAGCAGAAATCTCTTTACCAAAGATATCCCTATTTTTCCAGTCGATCATTGTACTAAGTCCTTTGTCGTGGATCATATATGTCATAGGTGCACCAGTTCTTGTTCTTTTCTTTTTTTGATCTGAATCAAAAGCACGCCATTCAGGACCCTGGTCTATATGTTTTGAACTATGAACTAACCCACATTTTTCACAAACTAAAATACCCCTATTTTCATCAAATAAAATATTTTCACCACATTCACTGCAAATATCATGACTTAATTCCGTATTTTCATCTATAAAAGCATTACTTTGATTCCAACTTGATATAATCTACACCTTTTTTTTGGATTGTTCTAAAGAGAAATACTCTTCACATATTAACGCATTTTGGCGTATAGGTTATCATTTGGGTTAAAGTCCGTGTTAGAACTAATTTTAATCGAAATAAATGGTAATGTGATTGGACCAAAGATCTCTTTAATAAAACCAATTTCTTCAAATTGCTCTGTAAAAACTGGTTTATTAGAAATCTTCTCTAAATTTTTTTCCCATTTCTTTGCTCTAAAAATATGATGTTTTTTAGATGTTCCGAGATAAAATAGATTTAATTTAATATATTTCTGCAAGCAGCGACCCTAACTAATATTTAAAATATAGAATAGAAAATTGGTCATTAATATTTAAATATAACTTTTTTTTAAAAAGAGAAATGAGAAAAGATTATTCAATTAGAAGTGAATGTTATTCTCAAAAACATTGATTTTTTATAGCAATCTTTAGGTTGATTATTAAATAAAATTCTTCTGTAGTTGATATTTTAACAAGCAATCGCATGAAAAATCTGAGTCATTTTTTGTCAAAGTACTAATATTTTGAGTCAGTACAAATTCATTTAGAGCTTTAATCATGAATTCGTTACAATCTCGTTTTAAACAATTATGAATGCCTTTCTTTGT